>JASLSL010000228.1 GCA_030743445.1 Alphaproteobacteria bacterium | reverse complement strand
AAGTGCGTGCCCACCACCTTGATTCGGTCCTCGACGCCGGCCTTGCGCGCGAGGTTGAGCATCACCGGCCGCGGGAAGATAAATGCGTCCACGTTGCCGGAAAGCAGACCGAAAAGCGCCGTCACCGCGTCCCGATGAACCACGGACTGGATGTTTGTGTGGGCCTTCATCAGCTTTTCGCTGACATTGTGCTCGACCACCGCGACCTTGCGGCCGACCAGATCCTCGAGGTCGTTGATGTCCTTGGTTTCACGACGCACGAATATGGATACGACGAAAGTCTCCACGGGCTCGGTAAACAAATAAGCAGCCGCCCGGTCGGGGGTGATGCCGCTGTTGGGGATGATGTGGGCCTCGCCTTTCCGCATAACCTCGCTGACGTCGGCGAAGGCGTCGAGAATCACGTATCTGACACGCATCCCGGCACGGGTTGCGATCTCCTCCATCACATCGATGGCGAAGCCCACCGGCTTGCCGTTCTCGTCGACGCTGTATTGCGGCGGCCATGAGCGCGGTACTGCGGCGATGATCTCTCGGGGCGCCGGTATGGCGGTGTCGGCGGGCTTGTCCTGGGCACGAGCATCGGGCGCCGAAGTCGCCGCGGAAAACAGTACGATCAGCGCAAAGATTAGTGTGTTTAGCAGATGCATCGCGGGTCCTTCCGAATCCCTACGTTGCAATCAAGCGGCCGAGACCGCGATCTGCTGTTCCGCCGCCGCCGGGTCGCGCAGCACGTAGCCGCGGCCCCACACCGTCTCGATGTAGTTCTCGTCGCCGGTCGCCTGGCTCAGCTTCTTGCGCAGCTTGCAGATGAAGACGTCGATGATCTTGAGCTCCGGCTCGTCCATGCCGCCATAGAGGTGGTTCAGGAACATCTCCTTGGTCAGGGTCGTGCCCTTCCTCAGCGACAGCAGCTCCAGCACGCCGTATTCCTTGCCGGTCAGGTGCAGCGGCTTGGCGTCGACCTCGACCGTGCGGGTCTCCAGGTCGATCGTCAGGCGGCCGGTCTGGATGACCGAATGGGCGTGGCCCTTGGAGCGCCGGATGATCGCCTGGATGCGCGCGATCAACTCGCGCTTCTCGAACGGCTTGGTCAGGTAGTCGTCGGCGCCGAAGCCGAGACCCTTGACCTTGTTGTCGAGCGCGCTGAGCCCAGAGAGGATCAAGATCGGCGTGTCGATCCGCGCATCGCGCAGGCGGCGCAGAACCTCGTAGCCGTCGATGTCGGGCAGCATCAGATCGAGGATGATCAGGTCGTAATCGTAGATCTTTCCGATTTCCAACCCGTCTTCGCCCAAATCCGTCGTGTCGACCACGAAATTCTCGGATTTCAACATCATTTCGATGCTTTGGGCCGTCGTGGCGTCGTCTTCGACCAGCAGAATACGCATCTGGTGAATCCTCAGTCGCAAATATGATATCGTAAATTCAGGGCAGTGAACATTAACGTTAATAAAGGTTAATAAACCGTAAACACGGCCTCCCGTCTAACCGATACAATTTCGCTGGTTGATGGCGGGCTGTCCTAGTTTGAAATATCAGTGACCTAGTTAGGACAGTTCCAGGTGCCGCCACAATTTTGCCATATTCACGGCATAGGGTACCGGTAGGGCAATAGGCTTCGAAGCTGCCTGGAGACGTCTCCGAACTTTGGCGTGCAGCTGCACCCAGACGAAAGGAGGCAAAAAATGCCTTTAACACAAGCGGAACATCCGATTTTCTGGGAGGTAACGCACCACCCGATAGTCGTGCTCGTGTTGGCTCTAGGCGTCGGTGCTATTGTCGCCTGGCTCGTGTTGGGAAACTTCCCGCCAGGACCCGTAGCACTTACAGACATTAACTTTGCCGCCTAGAAACTTCGAAACGCCCATAACAACAATAAAACCTGCGTCGCGTCGGTCCACGGAAAGGCGCGGCGCAGTCTTGCGCGCCACGGAACGCCCGCCATCAAGCTGGCGGCGACAGTCGTTGGATTGGTGATTTAGGGGCGCGCCGTCAAACGGTGATGTCGACCAGGCTGCCCGGCCCGGCCGACCCGCCACCATCCGAGGATTCGCCGGGTATCGAGCCCGTGGACGCGCTGCTCTCCAAGACCACTTGGGGCGCCGTCGCGTCGACACCGGTATTGCCGGCCTGCGCGGCCGCCCGGTCGGGGACCGCATTGTCGATGCTGTTGCTGGTGCGCGCGAAATTCGGGCTGTCGGACGGTGTTTCCGACGGCGGGCGCGAGGCATTCTGAATACGCGCCTCGACCTTGGCTTCGACCGACGGGAACACCGAGGTCAAAACAGGCGCGGTCACGCCTTCTATCGCCATTAGCATCCTCCCCAGGGCTAATTGGCCGATTCACATACATTCGCATGTATGTTAACGATTTATTAACTAATTTGGCGTATGGCCGCAACAATTAATTATCCTATTGTTTTTGCGCGAAATATTACGCGATACCTTGGCGCTTCGGGCGCGAAAAAGCTCATGATTCGTTGGCCTGCAGGTCGATCAGGGTTTGCAGCGTCTCGGGCGTGAGCTTGAAGGATTGCTCCACGCTGACCTCTTGGTCGGTCTTTTGCCGGTTGGATGTCGGCGTGACGGGGTTAATTTGCGGCGGTCCGATCGGCGCCGGCATCGGCACGACGCGTTCGATCCTGAGAACCTGGATCGGATTGACCAGGAGCGGAAGCCTTTCGAACCCAATTGGCGCAATCTCTGACATCTTGACCTCCTCTAACCGGTGGGAGGGATCGAGTCGCAGATGGATTCGTACTCTATACCTTTAACATATAAGGATTTTTCGCGCTTTGACCTGGATCAAGGGGCGACTGTGTCGCGGTGTTCGCGCCAAGTCAGGTAGAGGTTGCGGGCGTAGATCGACAACCCGCCCGAAAGCAGCACCAGGGCGAGGCGGCTCATGGTCCGGCGAACGGCTCGGGCGCCAGGCGTCGGCGCCAGTTCCACAGCAACGCCACCGCGATCAGCGTGACCCAGGTCTTGCCGACGACCTGCCCCGCCAGGAACTCGAGGCTGCCGAAGGCGAGCCACAGGAAGAGCGCACTGTCGGCGATCAGGCCGACCGCGTTGGAGGCCAGCACGGCGCCGATCCAGTTGCGCCGGCGCAGCGGCGTGTAGACCGCGAAGTCCAAGATCTCCGAGACCAGGAACGCGACGCCGCTGGCGACCGCGAACTCGGGCGAGACGAAGGACGAGAGCCCGGCGCCGGCGAGGATCGCGGCCACGGTCCAGGCGCGGCCGAGCTTCTCCTGCACCAGGTCGCGGAATGTGAAGGCGAGGCCCGCGAAATAAACCCCGGCGGGCGCCATCAGGCCCGGCGCCACCGGAACCAGCCCGAAGTTCTGAATCGCCCAGTTGGCGAGGAAGATCGTTGCGATATAGGCGGCCAGCGCCAGCATAGTGCGTCTCCCCCGGTTTCAGCCCGCGTCGGCCTGGATCGCGGCGATGGCGGCGGCGGCGAGGCGAGCTTCCGGCGGGTCGGCTCGGCTGGTCAGCACGATCGGCACCTTGGCCCCGGCGACGATGCCGGCGGCGCAGGCGCTCATGAAGTAGACCATCATCTTGAACAGCGCATTGCCGGTCTCGATGTCGGGCACGACCAGGATGTCGGCATTACCGGCGACCGGATGGTCGATGTTCTTGATCTCGGCGGCCTCGGGCGAGACCGCGTTGTCGAAGGCGAGGGGGCCGTACACCAGGGCGCCCGGGATTTCGGCCTCTGCGCGCTTGGCGAGCTCGGCGGCGGCGACGCTCGACGGCACGCTGTCGGTCACTTCCTCGGTTGCCGAGAGGAGGGCGACGCGGGGCTCCTCGATGCCGAGCGCGTGGGCCAGCGCCACCGCGTTGCGGATGATGTGCATCTTGGTCTCGGGCTCGGGGCTGACGTTGACCGCGGCGTCGCTGATCAACAGCGATCGCTCGCTCTCAGGGATCGTCATGTGGAAGATGTGGGTTATGCGCCGGTCGGTGCGCAGGCCGGCCTCCCGCCGCAGGATCGCCTTCATGAAGGCGTCGGTGTGGATCTGGCCCTTCATCACCGCGCCCGCCTCGCCGGCGCCGGCGATCTCGGCCGCCCGCTCACCGGCCTTCTCCACGTCCTCGACGTCGACGATCTCGGCCCCCTCGAGCGGCCAGTCGAGCTCCTTGGCGATCCGCCGGATCGACGCCGCGTCGCCGACCAGCACCGGCTCGATCAGGCCGTGCTCGGCCGCCGCCATGGCGCTGGCGATCGGCAAGGGGGCCGCCGCCGCGGCGACGGCGGTGCGGACGGCCGGCTTATGGGCCGCCTTTTCCAGCAGCCAGGGCGGGCATTGGTATGGTTTATGGCTCAGCACAAGGCAAGGGTCTAACCGCGTTCGGCGCGGCTGTAAATCGTCTTGGCCGGATGCGGCGCGGGATATCGCGGAAACCGGACGGAGACCGGCCGTCCGCGCCCTGTACAACCGCGCCTTTCCCCGGAATAATCGCGATCAACAAGCGATAAACGCCAACGCAGAGGGAAGATCATGGAGATGACATCGCAAGAAGCGTTCGTCGAAACGCTTCGCGTGCAGGGAGTGAAAGTGGCCTTCGGTATCGTCGGATCGGCGTTCATGCCGGGCCTCGACGTGTTCGAGCGCGGAGGGATCCGCTTCGTCGACGTGGCGCACGAGCAGGGCGGCGCCCATATGGCCGACGGCTATACTCGCGCGGGCGGCGAGATCGCCGTCTGCATCGCCCAGAACGGACCGGGCATCACCAATTTCGTGACCGCAGTCGCGGCGGCCTATTGGAACCACACGCCGATGATCGTGGTGACGCCGGAGACCGCCTCCCGGACCCAGGGCCTCGGCGGATTCCAGGAAACCCGCCAGCTCCCGGTTTTCGAAGAGATCACCTGCCACCAGGAGACGTTGGCGCACCCGTCCCGCATGGTCGAAACCCTGACCCGCTGTTTCCAGCGCGCGCGCCAGCATTCCGCCCCGGTGCAGTTCAACCTGCCGCGCGACATGTTCTGCGAGGTGATCGACGTCGAGATACCGGAGCCGAGCCTGCCGGGCCGGCAGATGGGCGATCAGGCGAATATCGCCGAGGCGGCCGAGCTTTTGCGTTCCGCCAAGTTCCCGGTGATCGTCTCCGGCGCCGGCGTGGTGCTGAGCGACGCGGTCGACGAGTGCCGCCAGTTGGCCGAATGCCTCGGCGCGCCGGTCGCCAACAGCTACCTGCACAACGACAGCTTCCCGGCGAGCCATCCGCTCGCCGTCGGCCCGCTCGGCTACCAGGGCTGGGAGTCGGCGATGGAGCTGGTCAAGCAGGCCGACGTGATCCTGGCCTTGGGCACGCGGCTCAACCCGTTCAGCACCCTGCCGCAGCACGATATCGAGTACTGGACCGGGCAGGCGAAGATCATCCAGGTCGACGCCAACCCGGATATGCTGGGACTCGCCAAGCCGATCGATATCGGCATCTGCGGCGACGCCAGGGCGGTGGCGCAACAGCTTCTCGCGGCGCTCGACGGCCATTCCGCCGGCGACGTCGGGGAAGAGCGCAAGAACCAGATCGCGACCCGGAAATCGGCCTGGCTGCAGAAGCTCGCCGGCTGGGATCACGAGGAGGACGATCCCGGCAGCACCTGGAACGCAAGGGCGCGGGAGGCGGAGCCCGACAAGCTGGCCCCGCGCCAGGTCCTGCGCGCGATCCAGGACGGCCTGCCGAAGGACGCCATGGTCTCGACCGACATCGGCAACGTCTGCGCCATGGCCAACAGCTACCTGCCGTTCGAGCGGCCGCGCAGCTTCTTCGCGCCGGGCATGTTCGGCAATTGCGGCTATGCCTTCCCCGCGGCAATGGGGGCGAAGCTGGCGCGCCCGGACCGGCCGGCGGTGGCGCTGGTCGGCGACGGCGCCTTCGGCATCGGCCTGAACGAGCTGCCGACCTGCGACCGGATGAACATTCCGGTGACCATCGTCGTGTTCCGCAACGGCCAGTGGGGGGCCGAGAAGAAGAACGACATCCTGTGGTTCGACGAGCGCTTCGTCGGCACCGAGCTCGGCGACACCTTCAGCTACGCCGCCGTTGCCGAGGCGTTCGGCCTGAAGGGGGTTCGGGTCGAGACCATGGAGGCCCTCACCGCAGCACTCGCCGAGGGTTGCGGCGCGCAGAAGGACGGCACGACGACCCTGGTCGAGGTGGTGCTCAACAAGGAGCTCGGCGCGCCCTTCCGCCGCGACGCGATGCAGGACCAAAGCTGCCTGCTGGATCGCTACAAGGACCTGACCGTCACCCATTAGGGTTGGCCAGGGTCAGCCAGGGGCGCCTAGTCATGCCGAACGATGATCTCGAATCGCGCGATTTGCGGCGCAACCCGTTCGCGGACCTGCTGGGATTGAAGGTCATCGAGGCGACGCCCGACCGCGTTGTCGCCGAACTCGAGGTGCGCGAGGAACTTTGCACCACGCCAAGGGTGCTCCACGGCGGTGCGGTGATGTCGCTCGCTGATCACGTAGCACACCGCCATGAACATGAACCCGACCAGGATGCCGGGCAGGATGCCGGCCGAGAACAGCTTGCCGACCGATTTGTTGGTGACGCTGGCGAACAGGACGATCGGGATCGAGGGCGGGATGATGCCGCCGATGGTGGACGCCACCGCCGTGACCGAGGCCGCGAATGTCGGGCTGTAGCCGGACTTCTTCATCGCCGGGATCATGATTCCGCCGATCGTCGCGGTCGAGGCCACGGCCGAGCCGTTGAGGCTGGCGAACAGCATCGACATCATCACCGTGATGTGCGACAGGCCGCCGCGGACGCGGCCGACAAGCTCGCGGCTGAGCTCCAACAGCCGGTCGGTCACCGCACCCAGGTTCATCAACTCGCCGGCCAACAGGAACAGCGGCACCGCGACCAGCGGGAATTTGTCGAGCGCGGTGTACATCTGGTAGGGCACCGCGGTCAGCGGCACCACGTCGGTCACGGCGATATAGACCGTCGGCAACAGGGCCATGGCGAACCCGATCGGCATGCCGAGTAGGATCAGGATCACGAGGACCGCTAGAAATGCGAATGCCGTCACGCTTGCACAATCCGTCGTCCTTGTAGCCGATTACATGT
>JASLSL010000227.1 GCA_030743445.1 Alphaproteobacteria bacterium | reverse complement strand
TCCCTGTGCCGACCGTGCGTCTCGGCCTCCACGATACGGCGCAGCAGGACGAGATCGCCGGTTCGCTCGATGTCGCAGTCGCGGTCGAGCGCCACGGCGGCAACCCGAACGGCAATCTCTATGGTGTCACCGGCACGCCGCGGCACCCGTTCCGCGCCAATGTCGACCATCTCTTTCGCACGGTCATGGCGGCCGGTATGCCGACCCTCGGGATCGGCGACGGCGGCAACGAGATCGGATTCGGCAAGGTCTACGACGTGCTCTGCCAGCGCATGCCCGAGATGAACCTGAAGCAGGTGACCGCGTGCGGCGGCGGCATCTTCACGGTGATGCCGACCGACGTGCTGGTCGTCGGGACCTCCTCGAACATTGCGTGCTATGGGGTCGTCGCGGCGCTCGCCTTGAAGCGTGGCGATCTGGAGCTCTGCCACACGGCGGAAGAGGAGGTGGCGCTGGTCGAGTTCGGCGCCGGTCTCGGCCTGGTCGACGGCGATACCGGGACGACGATCCTCGCGGTCGACGGGGTGCCGGTCGTCGACAATGCGGCAGTCGTGCAGCTGATGCAGGCGATCGTCCGCCGCGCGCTCGCCGCGCCCGGCGACCGCGGGTTCTAGTCGGCGCCGACCGCGCTCGCGTTCGCGGCCTTGCGGACGGTTTGGTTGTGCCGGTTGGTGACCATCCGGTCGTGCAGCCGGGTGACCATCGAACTGCCGGTCTTGACGAACAGGAACGGCAGGACCGCGTGGACCAGGCAGGCGAGCCCGGCCGCGACCAGCCGCCACGAGAACGACCACGCGACAACCAGGTGCTCGCCGTAGGTTTCGTCGACCGTGGCGGGATGTTCGGTGAAAAGCCGGCGCAACATGTCCCAATCTCCTTGCGGTTCGCTGCTAATTATTGTGCCGGATCGGCCGGAAAAATAGTTTGTGAGTTTCCTATGTTTTGAAGATATAATAGAAAAATAAATTCAAATATCATGTAACTTAGAAAAATTATCCCATGGATAAACTGGATAGCAAAATTCTCGACTGCCTGCAACGAGACGCCTCCACCGCGGTCTCCGAGATCGCCGAGCGGGTCGGGCTTTCGACCACGCCGTGCTGGCGGCGGATCCAGAACCTGGAAAAGGCCGGCGTCATCCAGCGCCGGGTGGCGCTGTTGGATGCGGCCAAGCTCAACCTCGGCGTCACCGTGTTCGTCGCGATCAAGACCGGCGACCACTCGCACGACTGGCTCGAGCGGTTCGCCGAGGCGGTCGCCCATATCGACGAGGTCGTCGAGTTCTACCGGATGAGCGGCGAAGTCGACTACCTGCTGCGCATCGTGGTGCCGGACATCGCCGGCTACGACGCGGTCTACAAGCGGCTGACCACGATCGGCGGCCTGACCGACGTCAGCTCGAGCTTCGCGATGGAGCAGATCAAGTACACCACCGCGCTGCCGCTCGACTACATGGAATAGCCCAATATCTCATTCCGTCATCCCGGCCGAGCGAGCGACGTGAGTGAGAGCCGGGACTCAGTCCTGAGAACGGACGTGTCGTCCAGCTATTTCGTGAGTTAAACGGAATGGGTCCCGGGTCTCGCCCTTTCGGGCTCGCCCGGGATGACGGTCAGTTCTTATCGCTATTCGCCGTCGACCAGCAGCCTGACCAGGCGCGTGTCCTTGGCTTGTTGGACCAAGGCCTTGTAGTCGTCGACGTCCTTCAGCGCCGCGCGGTTCAGCTTCGACAGTTGCTTCGGGTCGGCGCCGTCCTTCGCCGGCAGGATCGGCTCGGGACCAATGCCGTCGCGGAACCGGGTCAGGATCTCGACCGAGCCCTCGAGCGCGAATTCGACCACCGGGTCCGAGTTGTGGCGCAGTGCCGACAGCAACGCCCGCAGCACCTCGTCCTTGGCCGCGTCCAGCATCGAGGTGTCGTAGAACCCGTAGCCGTCTATCGATTGGATCAGCCGGCCATATGGGCGCACGACGAGCCAGGCGGCGTCCGACTCCATGTCGCCGATCACGGCTGAGGTATCCGCTGGGGCCATGCAATGTCTCCTCGGGTCTCTAGTCTAAACCACCTCGGCGCCGTCACGCCAACGCCGCCGCCAGCACGCGGGCCGTGTGCAGCGCCTCGCGCCCCGCCCGGTCCTCGATCTGGCAGCGGCAACTGATGCCGTCGGCGACGACCAGGGTCTCGGCCGGCGCTTCTCGCACCGCCGGCAACAGCGACATCTCCCCCATCCCGATGGAAAGGTCGTAGGTATCGCGCCCGTAGCCGAAGGCGCCGGCCATGCCGCAACAGCTCGACGTCACGGTCTCGACCTCGAGCCCCGGCACCAGGGCGAGCGTTTTCTCGACCGCACCCATCAGGGCGAAGGCCTTCTGGTGGCAGTGGCCGTGCAGCAGCGCCTTGTTGGCGCCATGGAGCGGCTCGAGGTCGAGTTCGAGGCCGCCTCGGTCCGCCTCCCGGGCGAGGAACTCCTCGAACAACATGGCGCGGCCGGCGAGCGCCTCGGTCCCCGGCAGCATGGCGGCGAACTCGTCGCGCAGGGTCAACAGGCACGAGGGCTCGAGCCCGACCACCGCCGCACCGCGCTCGACGTGGGGGCGGAGGGCGTCGAGCGTGCGCCGCGCTTCGACCCTGGCCTCCTCGACCAGCCCGGCCGAGAGGAAGGTCCGCCCGCAACAGAGCGGCCGGCCGCCGTCATCGCCGTCCGAGGCCCGCGCGACATGCACCCGGTAACCCGCGGCCCCGAGCACCTTCAGCGCCGCGCGCAAGTTCTCCGGCTCGAAATAGATATTGAAGGTATCGGCGAGCAGGACGACTTCGGCTCCGGCGTCGGCGGCCACCTCGGAAGGCCGGAAGACGTCGCGCCGCCACTTCGGCAGCGCCCGCTTGGCGCTGAACCCGGTGAGGACCTCGCTGAGTATGGCCAATCCCGGCACTCGGTCGCGCAGGTTCAGGAGCGGCGCCAGCTTCGCCGCCACCGGCGCATAGCGCGGCAAGTAGGCGACCAGCCGGTCGTGCAGCGAAAGCCCGTGGCGCCTTGTGTAGTGATGCAGGAACTCGGTTTTCATCCGCGCCATGTCGACGCCGACGGGGCATTCGCGCTTGCAGCCCTTGCAGCCGACGCAGAGCCGCATGGTCTCGTACATCTCCGGGCTGATCAGCGCGTCCGCCCCGAGCTGGCCCGAGACCGCAAGGCGCAGGGTGTTGGCGCGGCCCCGCGTCAGATGCTGCTCGTCGAGCGTCGCGCGGTAGGATGGGCACATCACCCCGGCGTCGAACTTGCGGCAGGCGCCGTTGTTATTGCACATCTCGACCGCGCCCGCGAAGCCGCCCCATTCGGACCAGTCGAGCGCGGTCTCCGGCACGTCCGCCGCGTAGCCCGGCTTGAACCGGAACAGCGAGCGGTCGTCCATCGGCGGCGGGCGCACGATCTTGCCCGGGTTCATGAGGCCGCGCGGGTCCATCAGGTCCTTCACGTCCTCGAAGGTTTCGGCCATCCGGTCGCCGAACATCGCGCGGTGGAATTCCGAGCGCACCAGCCCGTCGCCGTGCTCGCCCGAATGCGAGCCCTTGTACTCGCGGACCATGGCGAAGGCTTCCTCGGCGATCGCCCGCATCCGGTCGGCGCCTTCCTGCTCCTTCAGGTTGATCACCGGGCGCACGTGCAGGCAGCCAACCGAGGCATGGGCGTACCAGGTGCCCTTGGCGCCGTGCTTCTCGAACACGGCATTGAGCCGTTCGGTGTAGTCGGCGAGGTCTTCCAAGGGCACCGCGCAATCCTCGATGAACGACACCGGCTTCCCGTCGCCCTTCATCGACATCATGATGTTGAGCCCCGATTTGCGGACCTCCCAGACCTCGCGCTGGTCGGCGGGCTCGGTCACCTCGACGACCGCGTTCGGGAACCCGAGGTCGCCCATCAGCTCGCCGAGTTGGCGGAGTTTCCGCAACTGCTCATGGCCGTCCTCGCCGGCGAACTCGACCAGCAGCAGCGAGTTCGGCTCGCCGCGGACGAACTTCTCGATCGTCGAGCGGAACAAGGGAATGTCGCGCGCCAGGTCCATCATCGTGCGGTCGATCAGCTCGACCGCCGCCGGGTCGAGCTTGACGATGTGCTGGGTCGCGGCCATCGCTTCGTAAAAACTCGCGAAATGGCAGATGCCGAGCACCTTGTGGGCAGGCAGCTTGTGCAAACCGAGCTCGATCCTCGTCGAGAAGCCGAGGGTGCCTTCCGAGCCGACCAGGAGGTGCGCCAGGTTGGGCCGGCCACCGCCGGGCCGGTTCGAGGCGCCCGGGACCAGCGCGTCGATGTTGTAGCCGCCAACCCGGCGCATCAGGCGTGGGAAGCGGGCCATGATCTCGTCCGCCTCGCGTTCTCCGAGGTCGAGCAGCTGGCGTGCCAGCGCGCGGAATTCCGGGGCCACGGTGGCGTCGTCCAAATCCGCCGGCGCCTCGGCGAAACGGTACCGGTTGCCGTCGGCCAGAATCGCATCGATCGCGCGCACGTTGTCGCGCATCGTCCCGTAGCGGATCGAGCGTGCGCCGCAGCTGTTGTTGCCGGTCATGCCGCCGATCGTCGCCCGGCTCGAGGTCGAGACGTCGACCATGAACATCAGCCCGTGCGGCTCGAGGACCCGGTTGAGTTGGTCGAGCGCCAGGCCCGGCTCGACGGCGATCGAGCGTTCCTCGGGGTTGAAGTCGAGCACCTTGTCGAGGTGCTTGCTGATGTCGACGACCAGGGCCTCGCCGACGGTCTGGCCGCATTGCGAGGTGCCGCCGCCGCGCGGCAGCACCGGAATGCCCTCGTCGGCCGCGATCTGCATCGCGATCCGCACGTCCTCGGCCGACTTCGGCACGACGACGCCAATCGGCTCGACCTGGTAGTGCGAGGCGTCGGTCGAATAGCGCCCGCGGCTGAACGCGTCGAACAGCACCTCGCCGGCGAGCTCGCGCCTAAGGCGTGCGGCGAGCGCGCTGTCGCCGATCCGGGCGCCGTCGCCCTTCACCTGGGGCCGTCCTTCGGTCATGGGGTTAATGTGGCATGCACGCGGCGGCCCCGCCAGTCGGCGGAGGGCCGCACTTCGAGGCCGGCATCAATACTCGAGGAATCCGCTGACAGGATAGATTTGGCGGGACGGCGCCCACTCCAGACCGTGGGTCGTCGACGGCGGTGCGACCAAGGTTCGGGCGTAATAGCGCCTGCGCCGTTCGGTGGCCGCCTGCCGGCACCGCCCTATCCAGAGGTACATGGCGCCGACGGCACCAAAGGCCTTGGCAAGATAGAAGCCGGCTCCCGCCGTCCGCTGCGCGTTCAGCGACATTCCCAGATCCGAACTCCATCCGCGATCGACATCGTGAACCAGGACCCAGCCGAGGCACGCATAGGCCGGCGCATAATCCGGGTCGAGCTCGATCGCCCGCAGGAACATTTCCTTGGCCGTGGCGTTGTCGTGTTTGGTCAGTCGGCGATGGTAGGCGATGCCGCGCGATACATAGTCGTGGGCGTGCGGGTCGCGGGCATCGGCCCGCAGGATCCGGGACGGTTGCACCTCGATCGACAGAACCTCGGCGTGCGGCCGCGGTAAATCCGCCTCGAGCGGCCCCGCCGTCCCAGGTCGGCTCTTCGCCGAGGCGCGGCCCGCCCTGATATCGCGGTAAAGTGCTGCGGTCGCCGCATCCGGCTCGACGTCCAACTCGCGGCGCAGAATCCCGGCGCAGTCGAGGTATTGGCGTATGGCGGCCTCGTCGCGTCCCGCCCGGGTGTGGAGGCGCATCAGCGTCCGGTGAACCGGTTCCTGCAACGGGTCGAGGGCCAACAGCCGGCGCGCGGTTTCGATCGCGGCGGTATCGTCGCCGCACTCGACCTGATGCCGCAGAAGCCGCTCCAGGGCGGCGACCGCCAGGTTGCGCAACCGTCTCTGCTCGACGAGCAGCCACTCCTCGAAATTTTCCTCGGGAACATGGAACCCTTCGAGCATCTCGCCCCGATAGAGCGCTGTGGCCTGCAGCAGTCGATCGGGCTTCGGTTCCGCCGCCAGGGTCTCGAACCCGCCGACGTCGATCTCGATGGCCAAGGGATCGAGCGAAACCGCCCGGTCCTTCGCGATCAGGATGCCGTCGGCTTCCTCGCCGAATGTCCTGCGGATCAAATAAAGCGTTTGCGCCAAGCTATGGCGCGCCTGGACATCGCCCCGATCGCGCCACAGCAATGTTGCGAGTTTTTCGCGCCGGTGCGCCCGCCCGGCCGACACCGCCAGATAGGCCAGCAGCGCTTCCGCCTTGCGGGTGGGCAGGGGCGGCCCGCCTGCTCCGGTCAACTCAAAGCCGCCAAAAAGCCGTAATTTCAGCGATGTCATGGCAAGCCACTACTCGTGTACCCGAGAGAATACTCTCCGCGGCATCCCCGGAACAACGGTGATCTCGGTCGATTTGGTCGATCTTCGCGATTTTTGATGAAACTGTGATGCAATTAATGATCGCCGTGTGATCGCTACGGCCAATCCTCCCCCCTGAGTGGCAGCCAAAGTATCAGCCAACCTGCGCCGGGGAGAGGGCATGTACAAATACACGATCAAGCGCGTTCTTCTGATGGTCCCGACCCTGCTCGGGGCGGCCATCCTGGTATTCGGCCTGTTGCGCCTCATTCCAGGCAACGTCTGCGAATTGC
>JASLSL010000226.1 GCA_030743445.1 Alphaproteobacteria bacterium | reverse complement strand
CGATCAGTGACGTTGAAGTATTGACTTGGACCCCCTCCCCCTAACCCCCACCCACGTTGGGGAGGGGGAATAAAATTATGAGCCCGCAAAGAATTATCCCCTCCCCCCAACGAGGGGGAGGGTTAGGGAGGGGAGCGGCCGAAGGCCGAAAAAAGGTGCCTGGCACCTTTTTCTCTGTGATTGTCGTCATTCCGTCGTTGCGCTTGACGGCGGGCGATACCGGCTTCACATAAGTCCGCGATGCCCCGATCCACGCCACATATGTTTTGCTTCGGCCTCGGCTACAGCGCCGAGCGCCTCGCCAGGGCGCTTGCCGCCGACGGGTGGGCGCTTGCCGGCACCTGCCGGGACGAGATGCGGCGAGACGAGCTCAGGGCCCTCGGCTACGACATTCATTTGTTCCGGGGCGAGGAGCCGCTCGCCGACCGGTCGGTGCTCGAGGGCACGACCCATCTGTTGTCTTCGGTTCCGCCAGGCACCCATGGCGACCCGGTGCTCGCCCATCACGCCGCCGAAATCGCCGGCCTCGTGGGGTTGGAGTGGGTCGGCTACCTCTCGACCACCGGGGTCTATGGTGACCGGGATGGCGATTGGGTCGACGAGGACTCGGCGCTCCGCCCCACCGGGCCGCGCGGCGAACGACGGCTCGCGGCCGAGGCGGGCTGGCTCGAGCTCTGGCGCGACCACGGCCTGCCGGTCCACCTGTTTCGCCTCGCCGGGATCTACGGGCCCGGCCGCAACGCGCTCGAGACCGTGCGGCGGGGCCGCGCCCGGCGCATCGTCAAGCCGGGCCAGGTGTTCGGCCGGATTCACGTCGACGACATCGTCGCCACGCTCTGCGCCTCGATCGCCAGGCCCAACCCGGGCGCCGCCTACAACCTCGCCGACGACGAGGCGGCGGCGCCGCAAGACGTGATCCTCCACGCCTGCGAACTGCTGGGGATCGAGCCCCCGCCCGAGGTGCCGATCGAGGAGGCCGGGCTGTCCGACATGGCGGCGAGCTTCTACCGCGACAACAAGCGGGTCCGCAACCGCCGGATCAAGGAGGAGCTCGGCGTGACCTTGCAATGGCCCGACTACCGCCTTGGCCTGAAGGGCCTTCTCGAATGATGCGCATGGCCGTCATCGCGATCGTCGTGGCGTTGGCGACCCCGGCACCGGACGCGGTGGCGCGCGAGCGAATTACTTTCAAGAGCAACGACGGCACGCCCCTCACCGGCTTCCTTTACCGGCCCGAAAGTCCGGGACCGCACCCGGCGGTGATCATGATGCACGGCTGCGCCGGCCTGGTGACCAAGCGCGGCGCCCTGAAGCGCCGCGAGCGGACGTGGGCCTATTTGTTGAAGCGCAAGGGCTATGTCGTGCTGCTCGTCGACAGCTTCTCGCCGCGCGGCCATCGCTCGATCTGCGGCAAGCGCGACCGGCCGATCGAGCCCGACCGCGAGCGGCCGCACGACGCCTACGGCGCGCTCCGCTGGCTGCAGTCGAAGCCGTTCGTGCGGCCCGACCGGATCGCGCTCGCCGGTTGGTCGAACGGGGCGATGGCGATGCTGTGGACGATCAACGAGGGCGCCGAGCAACGGCCGAACGACCTGGTCCACGGCTTCCGCGCCGCGGTCGGGTTCTATCCTGGCTGCATCAAGATCAGGCGCAAGGGCTTCAAGGCCACGGTGCCGGCCCTGCTCCAGGTCGGGCTCGCCGACAATTGGACCCTGGCGAAGCCGTGCCTGGCGATGGTCGCCGAGAACAACGAGGAGGGCGGTGCTGCGATGGAGATCGACGCCTACGAGGGCGCCTACCACGCCTTCGACCACCCGGACCTTCCGGCCCGCCGGCGCCTCGCGCGCCACGGCGCGTTCCGCGATGGCGAGAAGCAGGTCTGGATCGGTACCCATCGCGAGGCGCGCCAGAAGGCGATCGCCCGGGTCATGGCTTATCTACGTGCGGCCTTGAAGGACTAACCGCGGGTCCGGAGATCGACCCACGGCGTCGGCTCGACCCGCTCGAACAACGCCAGCAGACCGTCCTCGGGCGAAAGACCCGCAAGCAACGGGAAAGTGTTGGGATCGCGTCGGGTGGGTTGAATGATCCGGGCGTCGTGGGATTGCCGGAACCGCGCCGCGAACTCGGCCACCGGCGGGTTGCCGAGCGGATGCATCTCGACGAGAAGATCGAAGCCGGCCAACGCCGGCGCCCGCGCCGGATCGAGAAGCGCGTATTCGCCGCCGTCGATATCGCACACCACGAAGACCCGCGCGCCGGCGAATTCGGCGAAGTCCTCGGGCTCGATCCCGTCGCGAATGGTCACGCGGCTGTCGACGGCGTTGGCGCGGGCGACCTCGCCGCAACGGTCGCGCGCCAGGGCATCGGTATCGTAGGCGAAAATCCGCGCCGCCGGCAGCAGGCGGGCGAGGCCGACCGCATAGTAGCCTTCGGCACTTCCGATATTGATGACGATGTCGGGCGCGCGCGCGACCGCATCGGCGATCGCCGGATGGAGCTCCATCTTGTAGCAACCGAGCACCTTGGGAAGCAGGCATCCGTCCGTGACGCCGGTGTCGAACCGCATGCCGGCGAACGGGCCCGACTGCACAATCCCCTCGCATCCAACGGCCAGACGGCGACCGAGGGTGACGATGCGATGCGCCAGTGCGACATCGAAGGTGAAATCGGCGTAGGGATTGTCCGGTTCATCCGTGGACATGTTCCAACACCTCCGAGACCGCCGCCAGAATTCGCTGCAAATCCTCGTCGCGCGAAAGCCGGTGCTCTCCATCCTCGACCAGGACGACCTCGACGTCCCGGGATCGCAGCGCCTCCGCGACCCGGCGCGAATGCCGCCACGGCACCGAGTCGTCGAGCTTGCCGTGCAGCAGGCGCACCGGCCCCTCGAACGGAATCGGCCCGGGCAGCAGCAAGTGGTTGCGGCCGTCCTCGATCAACGCCTTGGTGATCGGGTAGGGCCCGTCGCCGTAATCCGAGGGCCGCATCCAGACACCTTCGGTCTCGATGCGGTCCCGTATTTCCTGCGGCATATGCCGCCAGATCAGCTCCTCGGTCATGTCGACCGCGGCGGCGATGGTGACGAGCCCCCGGACGCGGTCGGGCCGGGCGCGGGCCATCAACAGCGCGATCCAGCCGCCCATCGACGAGCCGACGATCACCTGGCCGCCCCGGGCGACCTCGTCGAGCACCGCCAGCGCATCGTCGAGCCAGAGCCCGATCGTGCCCTCGGCGAAGTCACCGGAGGAGGCGCCGTGGCCCTGATAGTCGAAGCGGGTGAACTGCCGGCCCTCGGTCCGGCACCACGCCTCGAGCGCCAGCGCCTTGCCGCCGGTCATGTCGGATTTGAAGCCGGTGCAGAAGATCACCCCGGGCGTCGCCCCGCCCCGATGGTGGTAGGCGATTGTTGCGCCGCTCGCGCGTGCTAATATCGATGTAGCATCCGACACGGCAGGAATTCGAAATCTCCCAAGGATGACGGGGACATGAGCGACGGTGCCGACACTAGCATAGCGCCGGCGGCGGGAGCCAGCGGGGCGCCCACCATCCTCCAGGTGCTGCCTTCGCTGGTCACCGGCGGGGTCGAACGCGGCACGGTCGACATCGCCCAGGCGTTGGGCGACGCCGGGTGGGGCGCCGTCGTCGCCTCCTCGGGCGGCCCGATGGTGCGCGCGGTCGAGCGCGCCGGCGCCGTCCATGTCGAACTCCCGGTGCATTCCAAGAACCCGTTCGTGATGCGGTCCAACGTCGAGCGCCTGGCCGAGGTGATCCGCCGGCACGGCGTCGACATCGTTCACGCCCGCAGCCGCGCCCCCGCGATCAGCGCCCGCGCCGCCGCCCGACACGCCGGGGTCGGGTTCGTCACCACCTTCCACGGCACCTACAATATCGGCCTGGCGCCGAAGCGCTGGTACAACCGGGTGATGACCACGGGCGACCGGGTGATCGCGATCTCAGAGTTCATCGCCGAGCACATGGTGGCCGAATACAAGTCCGATCGGTCGCGCATCCGGGTCATTCACCGCGGCATCGACACCGAGCTGTTCGACCCGGCCAAGGTCAGCGACGAGCGGGTGATCAAGCTCGCCGCCGACTGGCGCTTGCCGGACGGCGTGCCGATCGTGATGCTGCCGGGGCGCCTGACCCGGTGGAAGGGTCAGCGGGTGCTGATCGAGGCGGTGGCGCGGCTCGACAACGCCCGCCTGCGCTGCCTCATCGTCGGCGACGACCAGGGCCGGACTGGCTATCGGCGCGAGATCGAAGGACTGATCCAGGACCGCGGCCTCGAGGGCACGGTCCACCTGATGGGCGATTGCCCGGACATGCCGGCGGCCTACAAGCTCGCCGACGTGGTGGTCTCGGCCTCGACCGACCCGGAAGCCTTCGGCCGGATCATGGTCGAGGCCCAGGCGATGGGAACGCCGGTCATCGCCTCGGATCACGGCGCCAGCCGCGAGCTATTGCTAGAGGACGAGACCGGATGGCTGTTCCCGCCGGGCGACGCGGCGGCGCTCGCCGAACGGGTCGAGGCCGCGATCGGGCTCGACAGCGCAAGGCGCGAGCGGATCGCCGAGCGCGCGATGGCCAACGCGCGGGCGAAATTCAGCAAGGAGGGCATGTGCGCCGCGACGCTCGAGGTCTACCGCGAAGTCATCGCGAAGACGGCCGCCGACGCCGGCCCTGTCGCGGCGTGAGCGACCCCGGCCGACAACGCATCCTGGTCATCAAGCTCGGGGCGCTCGGCGACCTGGTGCAGGCCTTCGGACCGTTCCAGGCGATCCGCGACCACCACGGCTCCGCCCACATTACGCTCTTGACCACCGCGCCGGTTGCGGCCCTTGCCGAGGCGAGCTCCTGGTTCGACGACGTCTGGATCGACAACCGGCCCGGCTGGTGGCAGCCCGGCGGCTGGCTGGCGCTCGCCGCCCGGCTCAAGGCGGCCGAGTTCGCGCGGGTTTACGATCTGCAGACCTCGGGCCGGTCGAACCTCTATTACCAAATCATGGGATCGCCCAAGCCCGAATGGTCGGGCATCGCCGCCGGCTGCTCGCACCCGCACGCCAACCCCGGGCGCGATGATATGCACACGGTGGAACGCCAGGCCGAGCAGCTCCGGATGGCCGGGATCGAGCCGATTCCGGCGCCGGATCTCGATTGGTTCGACGCCACCATCGACAGTTTCGGCCTCGACGGGCCGTTCGTGCTGTTGGCCCCGGGGGGCGCCCTGCACCGGCCGGAAAAACGCTGGCCGGGTTACGCCGAACTCGCTCGACGCCTCGCCGCCAAGGACATGCGGCCGGTGTTGCTGGGAACCGCCGAGGAGGCGTCGGTGACGGCGGAGATCGCCGCCGAATGCGCCACCGCGCTCGACCTCACCGACAAGACCTCGTTGTTCCACGTGGCGGGGCTGGCGCGGCGCGCGGCGGCGGCGGTCGGCAACGATACCGGCCCGATGCACGTCACCGCGGCGCTCGGCTGTTCCTCGCTCGTGCTGTTCTCCCTCGCCTCGGACCCGGCGCTTTGCGCCCAGCGCGGGCCGGCGGTGGAAATCCTGCGGCGCGACGATCTCGCCACACTCGGCGCGGATGAGGTTGAAGCCGCCTTGCGCTTGCGTTAAACGGGAGCGCCCTTGTCTCGGCAATAGGAAAGAGTCTGGGCGGTAGGAGAGACAGAGACCCATGGTCGCGATCATGCTACCCGACGACAGCGTCAAGGAGTTCGAGCGCCCGGTGACCGGCGCCGAGATCGCCGCCGCGATCGGCCCCGGCCTCGCCAAGGCGGCGCTCGCGATCCGCGTCGACGGCGACTTGTGGGACCTCGGGCGCCCGATCGAGCGGGACGCGGCGATCTCGATCATGACCGCCCGGGACGACGATGCGCTGGAGCTGCTGCGCCACGACGCGGCGCACGTGTTCGCCCAGGCGGTGCAGGAGCTCTATCCCGGGACCCAGATCACTTTCGGCCCGGCGATCGAGGACGGGTTCTACTACGACTTCTACCGCGAGGAGGCGTTCACGCCGGACGACTTCGAGGCGATGGAGGAGCGCATGCACGAGATCGTCGGCCGCGACCTCGAGATCACCCGCGAGGTCTGGGATCGGGACCAGGCGATCGAATTTTTCCGCGCCGCCGGCGAGAGCTTCAAGGCCGAGCACATCGAGACCATTCCCGACGGCGAGGAGATCACGATCTACCGCCAGGGCGAGTGGACCGACCTCTGCACCGGGCCGCATCTGCCGTCGACCGGCAAGCTCGGCAAGGCGTTCAAGCTGATGAAGCTGTCCGGCGCCTATTGGCGCGGCGACGCGGCGAACGCCCAGCTGCAGCGCATCTACGGCACCTGCTGGCGCGACCAGAAGGAGCTCAAGGCCTATCTCCACCGGCTCGAGGAGGCCGAGAAGCGCGACCACCGGCGGCTCGGCCGCGAGATGGGGCTGTTCCATTTCCAGGACGAGGCGGCGGGCAGCGTGTTCTGGCACGAGAAGGGCTGGACCATGTACCGCGCGATGGTGCGGTACATGCGCCGGCGGCTCGAGAAGGCGGGCTACGTCGAGGTCAACACGCCACAGCTCGTCGACCGGGCGCTGTGGGAACGCTCGGGGCACTGGGAGAAATTCCGCGAGCACATGTTCACCGCCGAGGACGAGGGCGACAAGGTCCTCGCCCTGAAGCCGATGAACTGCCCCTGCCACGTACAGATCTACCGCCAGGGGATCAAGAGCTACCGCGACCTGCCGATCCGCATGGCCGAGTTCGGCTCGTGCCACCGCAACGAGCCCTCGGGCGCGCTGCACGGGCTGATGCGGGTCCGCGCCTTCACCCAGGACGACGCCCACATCTTCTGCACCGAGGATCAGATAGAGACCGAGACCAAGGCGTTCTGCGCCCTGTTGCTGTCGATCTACAAGGATTTCGGCTTCGAGGACGTCATGATCCGCTTCTCCGACCGCCCGGAAGTGCGCGCCGGCGACGACGCGACCTGGGACCGGGCCGAGAAAGCCTTGCTGAACGCGGCCGAGGCGACCGGCGTCGACTACGAGCTCGACCCGGGCGAGGGCGCGTTCTACGGCCCGAAGCTCGACTTCGTGCTGCGCGACACGATCGGCCGGGAGTGGCAGTGCGGCACCTTCCAGGCCGACTTCGTGCTGCCCGAACGGCTCGGCGCGACCTATGTCGGCGAGGACGGCGAGAAGCACATCCCGGTGATGCTGCACCGCGCGATCCTCGGCTCGTTCGAGCGCTTCACCGGGGTTTTGATCGAGCACTACGCGGGGCGCATGCCGTTGTGGCTGGCGCCGGTCCAGGCCATGATCGCGACCATCGTCTCGGACGCCGACGACTATGCCATGGAGGTGGCGGAAGCCTGCGCCGCCGCCGGCCTGCGGGTCGAGACCGATTTGCGCAACGAGAAGATCAACCTCAAGGTCCGCGAGCACAGCGTGGCGAAGACGCCGGTGATGCTGGTCGTCGGCAAGCGCGAGGCCGAGGAGGGCACCGTCGCGGTGCGGCGCTTGGGCGGCAAGGATCAAGAAATCCTTGCGCTTGATGATGCGATCCATACACTCGTCGATGAAGCGGCGGTGCCCGGTGGGGAATAGCCGCTGTATTGTATGAAAACCAACAGACGAACAGGAATGCCAAGGTTGCAAACGAGAAATAGGAGGGGTCTATAGCAAGGAGACCGTTTTTTTCGGCGCCGGTGCCTAAGGGACCGCGCGTCAACCAGGAGATTGAGGTCGAATCCGTCCGTTTGATCGACGAGACGGGGGAAAACGTCGGAGTCGTGACCATCGAAGACGCGCTCATGCGCGCCGAGGATGCCGGCCTCGATTTGATGGAAGTCTCGCCCAACGTCAGTCCGCCGGTGTGCAAGATCCTCGATCACGGCAAATACAAATACATCGAGCAAAAAAAGAAGAGCGAAGCGCGCAAGAAGCAGAAGACGATCGACGTCAAGGAAATCAAGTTCCGCCCCAATATCGAGGAACACGATTACGGGGTGAAGATGCGCTCGATGTTCAAATTCCTCGAAGAAGGCGACAAGGTGAAGGTGACCCTGCGCTTCCGCGGCCGCGAGATGCGGCATCAGGAGCTCGGCACCAAGATCCTGGCGCGCGTCCGAGCCGATACCGAGGAATTCGCCAAGGTCGAGCAGATGCCACTGATGGAAGGCCGCCAGATGGTCATGGTGCTGGCGCCGCGGTAGGCTATATGGCGCTCAATCGGGCCAGGATATCCGGCCGCTCTTGCGGTCGATCTCCATCCGCTGGACCAGGGAATTGTCGACGGTGACGACCTCCACGACGATCGCCTTGTCGTCCTTGGCCTCGACCTTGCCGAGCTTGAGCCGCTTGTTGCCGCGCTACGCGAGCCGGCCTTCCATAACCTGACGCACCTCCTCGACCGACAGGTCGCGCCCGGTCCGCCGCTTGCCGAGGCCGCGGCCGATGAACCGGCGGCCGTGCATCTTCTCGCGTTTCGCGTGCATACGCCCGCGGGACATGTGCCCGCGCTTGCCGCCGTGGTGGCGCATATGCTCGCCGCCGCCGCCGTGGTGGCGCATGTGCTCGCCGCCGCGGCCGTCGTGATGGCGCGTCTGGTCCTTGCGAGGCGCGCCCGCGACTTTCGCCGATGCGGCTTCCTTTGCCGCCGATTTTTCGCCTGCGCGAGGATCGATGGTCAGCGTGCAGGCGCCGGTCGCGACCAACAGCGCCGCGGCGAGCCCGATCGATGCGATCGATGCGATCGATGGTAAGGCTTTCATGGCTGGTCTCCCGAAATTGGACCGTTACCCCTTGGCGTCGAAATACGCCTGGATGCGCTTGCCGGGCTCGCCGACCTCGAAGGCCGAGGCGAGCGCCTCGACGCCGGCGCGGATGCCGTCCTCGATCGGCAGACGCTCCCAGTCGCGCATCAGCTTCTTCTGCAGGCGGATGCCGGCGGGGCCGTTGGCGGCGATTGTCGCCACCGTCTCCTCGACCGCCGCGTCGAGCTCGGCCAACGGCACCACCTTCTCGACCATGCCCCACGCCAGCGCCATGGTGGCGTCGATCGCATCGCCGCGATACAGCAGCCACGCGGTCCGGCCCCAGCCGATCAACCGCGGGAACAGCGCCGCCTCGACCACCGAGGGCAGGTCGAACAGCACTTCCGGCATGCCGAGCCGGGCGCCCGCGGATGCGATGCGAATATCGCACGAGGCCGCGACCTCGAGCCCGGCGCCGAAGCAGGCTCCGTTGATCCGCGCGATCACCGGCAGGTCGCGGATCGCGGTGTTGGCTTGCGTTAGCGTGGTGATGTAGGCGCGCGCGGACTCCGAATTAAAATCCCTGAGCTCCTCGAGGTCGGCGCCGGCCATGAACGAACGCTCGCCCGCACCCGTGAGGACCGCGAGGCGCAAGCCGTCGTCCCCGGCGAGGTCCCGGAAGGCGTCGCGCAGGCCCTCGACCAGATGGCTCGAGAGGCAGTTGGCCCGCCCGGCGTTGTCGACGGTGACCCGGGCGACCCGGCCTTGCGCCCGTTCCTCGATTTCGGTGGTGATCTCGCCTGTTGTCATCTGGCGCTGCCGCCGCCGTCGACCGAGAAGGTCACGCCGTTGACCCAGGACGCCTTGTCGGAGGCGAGGAAGGCCACGACATTGGCGCATTCCTCGGCGGTGCCGGCGCGGCCCGCGGGCTGGCCCGCCAGCATTTCGGGCCAGCGTTCGGGATCGCCGAACTTGCTCTCCGCCGCGGTCTTCTGCAGCGTGATCAGGCGCTCGGTTTCGATCGGCCCCGGATTGATCGCGACGACGCGGACCCCATGGTCCAGGCTCTCCGCGCCCAAGGCCTTGGTCAAGGCCATCAGCCCGGCATTGCCGACCGAGCCCGCGACGTAGCCGGCCCGGGGCCGGACCCCGGCATTGCCGATCACGTTGACGATCACGCCGCTGCCGCGGGCGCACATCGCCGGATAGACCTCGCGGCAGAGATTGACGTAGCCGTGGACCTTGAGGTCCCAGGCCTCGCGCCAGGTCGCCTCGTCGATCGCCTCGATGTCACCGCCCGGAATGGCGCCGGCGTTGTTGACCAGGATATCGATGCCGGCGGTATCGGCGGCGAGCTTGCGGACGGTGTCGCCATGGGAGAGATCCATCGCGTGGACCGTCACCTGGGCGCCGTGGGCGGCGTTGATCTCGTCGCGCGCCGCCTCCAGATCCGCTTCGGTCCGCGCCGCGAGGTGCAGGGTGCAGCCCTCGGCGGCCAGGACCTCGGCGATCGCGCGGCCGATGCCCTTGGAACCACCGGTCACCAGCGCCGTCTTGCCAGCCAAATTCAAATCCACTTCGATTCTCCCCGTGACGTTTCGTTTCGCCGCCATTTCGCGCCGAGCGGTCCCGTGACGTCAAGGGATGTGCGGTTCGGGGTCTGCGGACGATGCGGCTTAGGAGAGCTCCAGGCTCGTCACCCGGCCGACGACTTGATCCAACGCCGCCGCGACCTGCTGGCTGATTTTGTCGCCGGCGCCCCGGATTTCGGTGTGGACGACGACACTCAGCGCGTCGATGTGAAGTTGGAGAATGGTGGAATCGAGCGTCACCCCCTCCCGGCGTTCGGTGATGTACCGGCACATCGAGGTACCGATGCGGGTCAACAGCGGGTACTTGAAGGTCGTCCCCATGCCGCGGATGTTGTGGACGATGCTGAACATCTCGTCCAACGGAGCGCGGACGTACGCCCCCTTGTACACCGCGAAGGCCTTTTTCAGCCGATCGATATCGTTGTCGACCACCTGCGCATAAGCGGCGCCGGCCTTCTTGACGATCCGCTGGGCCCTGGCGATGGCCTGCTCCGGCGTCGGTCCGCCATAGGGCTTTACGATCTCGCCGAGCGGGTGTGGCGGATCGATGATCTCGGCCCGGGCCTTGTCGCTCGCCCTTCCGTCGGGCCGCGAAAGCGCTGCCGCTGTGTTTCCGGTCATCATAACCGCATCCTAGGCTGACCGCCGCTCGTCGCCGGCGAAGTCGTTGGCGGCATCG
>JASLSL010000225.1 GCA_030743445.1 Alphaproteobacteria bacterium | reverse complement strand
TGATGCCGCCCGGATAACCGGTGTGCCAGTAGTAAATCTTGCCGTCCCGCTTGTTGCCGGTCAGCGCCACCTTCTCGGCGTTGATCACGATCACATGGTCGCCGCAATCCATGTGCGGGGTGTAGCTGGGCTTGTGCTTGCCCCGCAGCGTGCTGGCGATGATCGCCGCCATGCGGCCGAGCACCAGGCCCTCGGCATCGACCACATACCACTTCTTGTCGATCTCGGAGGCCTTCATCGAATAGGTTTTCATAACGCTTCATCCGGCAATGCGAAGGGGGCGCCCCGCGGCGCCCCGGACAACGGCGGCGGAGTATGCCACAGGACGGCGCACAGTCAACGACAAAATTCGGCTGAATATCGTTTTATATCAATTGATTATAAGTGGGGTATTATAATACCACCGCCTAATGCCCGATATCGACGAGAAAATCCGGGCTCTAACGCTCGGGCGGAATCGAATAGGTCCCGGTGACGTGGGCGACCGGGTCGTCGCCACCTTCGGTCAGGATCGTCGCTTCGCAGACCGCGAGCCTTTTTCCGAGCTTGATGATGGTGCCGTAGGCGACGAGATCGACGGGCTCGGGCCGGCGCAGGAAATGGATGTTGAGGTTGCTGGTGACGGCGTTTTCGATCTTGCCGATCATCCCCAGCACCACCGCGTAGAAAGTGTAATCCGCCAACGCCATCATCGCCGGCCCGCTGATCGTGCCGCCAGCGCGCAGGTGGCCTTTGTCGAACGGCAGGCGGACGCGGACCTCGCCGTAGCCGATATGCTCGGTGACGAAGCCGAAGCGCTCGGTGAACGGGCCGGCGTCATGGTGGATCTCGTCGAACTCGGCGATGGTGATACGCGGTTGTCGGTCCGTCATGGCGCTCAGATCTCCGAAAAATCGCCGCCCCGGCCGAGACCGCCGGCGAACCGCCCGGCGCCGGCCACCGCCTCCTCCTGCATCGGCTCCCGGCCGCCTTGCCACTCGTACTTCATCGCATCGCGCACGGTCCTGCCATGCTGCGCGATCGCCGAGCGCCTGTCGGCGCGCATACAGACCTGCGGAAAGCGCGCGATCTCCTGCGCCATCGCCTCCGCCGCCGCCCGGCTCTCGCCCGTCGGCACGACCTCCTCGCACGCCCCGATGCGCAAGCATTCCTCGGCCGGGACCTTGCGCCCGGTCATGATGATCTCGAGCGCCCTGCCCTGCCCCACCAGGCGCGGCAGCCGCACGGTTCCGCCGTCGATCAAGGGAACGCCCCAGCGCCGGCAATAGACGCCGAAATAGGCATCCGCTTCCATGACCCGGATATCGCACCACAGCGCCAACTCCATCCCGCCGGCAACGGCGGGCCCGGCGACCGCGGCGATGACCGGCTTCGAGAGCTCCAAGCGCGTGGGCCCGAGCGGCCCCCGGGGGACGGCGTTGGGATCGTCCGGATCGGCTTCGGGAAAAGCCAGTTCGCCTTCCAGCACCTTAGGCGTCAAGTCGGACACGTATTTGAGGTCCCAGCCGGCGCAGAACGCGCCGCCCTCGCCCCACAGAACCGCCACATAGGCGTCGTCGTCGGCCTCGAAGGCGAGAAACGCGTCGACCAACGCGTCCGCCGAGTCCGGGTCCATCGCGTTGCGCGCTTCCGGACGGCTGTGAATCACGGTGGTGACGTGGCCGGCTTTCTCCAGTCGTACAGTCATCGCTAACGTCCTCTTCCGACTCGGTAATGGCGTCCGGTTCGCCCGGTGAAGCCCGAAATGCGCTAAATTGTCGCCCGAACAGCAATACCCCTTGCCTTGGCTTGGGTGAAAGGGGAAAGTTGCGCCGCACCCCACTGGATATGGAGATTCGTTCGTGACCGCCACCTCGGAGGCCAAGATCAACGAGCCGATTCTGCTGCGCGAAGACGCCCACGGCGTCGCGACGCTGACGCTGAACCGGCCGGGCGCCCGAAACGCCCTCTCGCGCGATATGATTGGGACGATGCAGGCCGAGCTCGACGCGATCCGCGACGACAAGTCGGTGCGCGTCGTGGTGATCGCGGCGACCGGACCGGCGTTCTGCGCCGGCCACGACATGAAGGAGCTGCGCGCCAACCCGACCCAGGAATATTTCGATGCGACCTTCAAGGCGAGCTCGACGATGATGATGTCGATGATCCGCCTGCCGCAACCGGTGATCGCCCGGGTCCAGGGCACGGCAACCGCGGCCGGACTGCAGATGGTCGCGACCTGCGATCTCGCCGTCGCGTCCTCCGAGGCGACCTTCGCAACCCCGGGCGTGAACATCGGGTTGTTCTGCTCGACCCCGATGGTGCCGCTGACCCGCAATGTCGGGCGCAAGGCGGCGATGGAGATGCTGCTGTTGGGCAACGACGTGCCGGCGGAGCGCGCGGAGGAGCTCGGCATCGTCAATCGCGTGGTGGCGCCGGACGCGCTCGACCATGCGGTCGCCGAAATCACGGCGAAGATCACCTCGATGTCGCCGTTGACCTGCGCCATCGGCAAGGAAGCGTTCTACCGTCAACTCGACATGGATATCGAGGCCGCCTACGCCTATGCGGCCGACGTGATGGCGCGGAACATGATGGCCCGCGACGCCGAGGAGGGCCTCGATGCATTCCTCGAGAAACGCCGGCCGGTATGGCGCGGGGAGTGAGCGCCCCGGATATCGACCAGTGAACCACGACGGCTACAGCGACAAGTTCATTCTGGACGTCCTCGGCGGCGTCAAATCCATCGCCATGGTCGGCGCCAGCCCGAACTGGAACCGGCCAAGCCACTTCGCCATGAAATACCTGCAGCAGAAGGGCTACCGCGTGTTTCCGGTCAACCCGGCGGCGGCCGGCGAAGAGATTCTCGGTGAGGCGGTGGTGGCCAGCCTGAAGGACCTGGAGGCGCCGGTCGACATGGTCGACATCTTCCGCAATTCCGAAGACGCGGGGCCGATCACCGACGAGGCGATCGAGATCGGCGCCAAGGTGGTGTGGATGCAGCTCGGCGTGCGCAACGACGAAGCCGCGAAGCGGGCCGAGGACGCGGGCCTGACCGTAGTGATGGACCGCTGCCCGAAGATCGAGTTCGCGCGGCTCCACGGCGAGTTGTCGTGGCTCGGGATCAACTCGCGGGTCATCACCAGCAAGCGGCGGCGCGGTTGAGGAATAGGGAGAGGGAGAGTTAGCGATGGCGGACAAGGAATCCGGGTTCGAGACCCTTTCGGTGCACGCCGGCACGGCGCCCGATCCGACGACCGGCGCCCGGCAGATGCCGATCTACCAGACCACGTCCTACGTGTTCGACGACGCCGACCATGCGGCCTCGCTGTTCAACCTGCAGGTCCCGGGGTTCATCTACTCGCGCATCACCAACCCGACCGTCTCGGCCCTGGAGGAACGGATCGCCGCGCTCGAGGGCGGGCGCGGCGGAATCGCCACCGCCTCGGGCCACGCGGCGCAGATCCTCGCCCTGTTCCCGCTGATGCACCCGGGCGACCACATCATCGCCTCGGACAAGCTCTATGGCGGCTCGATCAACCAGATGGGCAACAGCTACAAGAAGTTCGGCTGGAACGCGACCTTCGTCGATCCCGACGACCCCGAGAACTTCAGACAAGCGCTGACGCCGACGACCAAGGCGTTGTTCATCGAAGCGCTGGCAAACCCGGGCGGTGTGGTCGTGGACATCGAGGCGGTCGCCGACATCGCCCGTGACGCCGGAATTCCACTGCTGGTCGACAACACGCTGGCGACGCCCTATCTCTGCCAGCCAATCAAGTTCGGCGCCGACATCGTGATCCACTCGACGACCAAGTACCTGACCGGCAACGGCTCGGCGATGGGCGGTTGCGTCGTCGACTCCGGCAAGATGGACTGGATGTCGGACAAGTTCCCGAGCCTGACCTCGCCGGCGCCGGAATACCACGGCCTGACCTTCGCCGAGACCTTCGGCGACCTCGGCTACACCATGCATGGCCACGTCGTCGGCCTGC
>JASLSL010000224.1 GCA_030743445.1 Alphaproteobacteria bacterium | reverse complement strand
AAAGCCCGGCCACCAGCAGGAAGAAGAACGACAGGATAACGGCCGGCGCGGCACCGGCGAACAGGTCCAGCAGCCCGCCCGCCAGGTAGGCGGCGCCGCCAGTCTCCTGAAGCGAGACGCCGAGCGCCAGCGCGGCGCCGATCGTGGTGACGATCTTCGGGTCGACGGCCCGGAAGGCCTGGCCGATATTCAGCACGCCGACCACCACCATGGCGGCGGCCCCGCAGAGCGCGCTGACCACGATGGGCAGGATTCCCGCCGCCGCCGAGACGACGACGCCCAGGAAAATGAGCGTCGCCCGCTTGGCATGGTCGAGGGCCGGCAGTTCTTCGGCCGACCATTCCATGAGTACGACATCGCGAAGTGTCTTCAGATGATGCACGTCGTCCGGCTGGCCCTGGATCAGCAGCACGTCGCCGGCCTCGAGGCGGATATCGGTCACGCGCGAACGCATCATCCGCGAGCGCCGCTCCATGCCGAGAACGATGCAATGTGTCTTATAGCGGAAGCCGATCTGCGACAGGGTCAGGCCAATGAACCGGGACGCCGGGGCCACCATGACCTCGGCCAGAATTTGTTCGCCTTCCTGCCAGCGCCCGCCGATGTCGCTTTCCTCGTCGTCCTCGCCGAGCTCGGGGTGCAGCGAGTCCGGGTCGTCGGAGAGGGTCTTGGTGAGGGCCTTGCGGGTCGCGGCGACGACCAGCACGTCGCCCGGCTGGGCGACGAAATCCTCGAACGGTGGCAGGATGGCCTCGTCGCCGCGCTCGACCAGGCGCAGGGTCTTCTCCGGCAGGCTGGCGAAATGCCCTCCGGGGGCGCTCTTGCCCACCAGGTCGGAGGTCTCGGAAACGGTCATTTGGGCGATGAACTGCTTGCCGCCGCCTTCGGCGACGGAATCGGACAGGCCCGTGCGGTCCGGCAACAGCCTGGGCGCCACGAACAGCACGTAGACGAGCCCGGCCGCCGCCAGGACGGTCCCCGGGATGGAAAAGTCGAAGAACCCGAACGGTTCCGTCTTCATTTCAATGAGCGCGCTATTGACCAGGAGGTTGGTGGAGGACCCGATCAGGGTCGTCATGCCGCCCAGCACCGCGGCGTAGCTCAGCGGAATGAGCAATTTACTCGGCGAACGGCGGAAGCGCGCCGCCAGGGCCTGGAAGAAGGGGATGAAGATGACCACCACGGGAATGTTGTTGAGGAACGCGCTGACGGCGATGGCGGCGATCAGCAACAGGCCGAGGGTCGGGACCAGGCCGCCGTGGCCGCGGGTCATGCCGAGCAGCAGGCCGGCGCCCCTGTCGAGGACTCCCGTACGCACCATGCCCTGGCCGATGATCAGCAGCGCCAGCACCGTGATCAACGCCGGGTTGGCGAAGCCCATGAGGATGCGGGTCGGCGTCACGGTTTTCTCGCCGTCCGGCCCGAGAACAGGGAAGAAGTGGAAGAACACCAAAAGCACGCAGACGATGCCGAGCGACGTCAATTCCATGGACGCGCGCTCGCGGATATAGAACCCCAGCGCAACGAGGATGAGGGCGAAAATCACCCACATCTGGAAGCCGCCCCCCGCGTGTGCCAGATCCGGTGTCATGTTCCGAGTTTAGCGCAATCGTGTCCCTCGATCCCGAATTCGTTACCCGCGAGAGGCTTCGGCAGGGGATCGAAACGCTTCCCGGGGGGCGGTCGAAAATAGGCCGTGCCGGATTTGCTCTAGCAACCGAGCCTCTGCGCCAGATCCTCCAGGTCTTCGGCGATCAGGTCCCAGTCGCCGATCGGCGCGAGGTCTGTGGTCTGGGCCGGTCCGTATTCGTTCGTCCGTGGGATGAAGGCGGTGCGCATGCCGTGCGACTGGGCCTCGGCGAGGTCGTAGTTGTGCGCCGCGACCAGCATCACTTTGGCGGGCTCCTCGCCGCCGAGCAGCCGGATCGCCATCTGGTAGACCTTGGGGTCGGGCTTGTAGGTTTGCACCACGTCGGCGGTCAGGACGCAGTCCCAGGGCAGCCCGGCGCGCTTCGACATCGCGACCATGCCGGCGAAGTCCGCGTTCGAGAGGGTCGAGAGCGCGAACCTGGTCCTGAGACGGGTCAGCCCACCGACCGCATCCGGCCACGGGTCGAGCCGGTACCAGGCATCGGTCACGAATTCGGCCTCATTCTCGTCGAGCGGTGGCGCGCCGAAATCGGCCAAGAGCCCCGTCAGTGCCTCACGGTAGATGTCGTGGACCGAGCGCCACGGCCGCTCGCCGCGCACGATCTCGTCCATGCCTGGCCGGTAGCACGCCTTCCATCGATCGACGAAGTCGGGCCAATCGGCCTCGAAGCCGCGCGCCGCGAAGAAGTCCGAGAGCTCGAAGATCACGCTGTTGCGCCAGTCGACGACGGTGCCGAAGACGTCGAAGACCAGCGCCTTCACGTCGGACAAGTCGGTCAACCGTCGGCGCCCCCGCCGGCGCCAAGAACGGCGACCGCCTCGATCTCGACCTTCATCTCGGGCAGCACCAGCTTGCTGATCTCGAGCAGGGTCGAGACCGGGAAATCGCCGGTGAAGAACTCGCGCCGGGCCTCCCACACCCGGTCCCGATCGGCGATGTCGGTCAGGAAGATGTTGACCTTGACGATGTCGGCCATGGTGCCGCCGGCGTCCTCGATCAGGTGCTTGATCTTGGTGAAGATCGCCTTGGTCTGCTCGTTGGCGTCGGTGCCCTCGATGCCGCCGAAGTCGCCGCCGCGGGCGGTCATCCCGGCGATATAGACATGGTTGCCGACGACCAGGCAGTTCGACCAAGTGCCTTCCGGCGGCTCGGCCACGTGCTCGCTGACGATGCGTTGTTTTGGCATGCGTTCCTCCTATGTCGATACCATATCTACAGCATCGGCGGCGGGGTCGCGAGGCGCGCTTCCAACCGTATCCCGACTGCGATATTGTTGGGTGAATTCGGGAACGCACAATGCCAAACTCGCTGCTGGGAAAATCAATGAGAATCGCCGCGGCGGCACTCGCCGTGGGCTTTATCGCCGCGACCGCCCAGGCCTTCTATCACGAGGAAAAGCCGGAAGAGGAGAAGACGGAAACCAAGGCAGCGCCGCAGGAAGCGCCACGACCGAAGCGTCCCTCGGCGCTCGTCGAATCTGTCGCGAACGCGCCTGGCGTCAAACTGCAGGCCTTCGATTACGTCTATCCCGGCTGGGTCATCGAGCTCGGCGACGCCGGATCGATCGTGTTGTCCTATCTCGAGAGCTGCGTCGTGGAGACGATACAGGGCGGCCAGGTCGAGGTCGGCGACAACGCCAGCGTCGTCGAAGGCGGCACCGTCGAGAAGAGCCAAGCGCCGTGCGAAGGCAACCAGGTCGCCACAACAGAGTCGACCCAAGAGGCTGCCGGCACCGCCTATCGCGTCGCCGCCTTCGCCGGGCAGGACTGGGCCGAGCGCACGATCAAGAGCGACCGGCCGATCTTCAAATGGTCGGCGCCGCCGGGCTCGTTCTCGGCACTGGCCGTCATCTCGCTCGACCTCGATCCGCCGAAGGTGATCTGGCGCGGTGTCAGCGACAAAACCCATCTTGAGTATCCCGTCGACGCTCCGAAGCTCGAGGTCGGCGTGCCCTACGAGGTGCAGGTGTCGTTGCCGGGCGCGCCGCCGGCCAAGACCGCGTTCTCGATCGACCCGGAGCTGGAGGGCGCCGAGACGACATTGAGCCGATTGGTGCCCATTGGACCGTGAGGAGAGGACCGATGACCGACCATGGGGAAAAGACAGGCGCTTGCGGGCACACCACCCGGCGGCGCGTCGTGCGGGGGCTTGCGAGCGCCGCCGCGACCACCATCGCCTCGCCGGCGATCGCTCAGTTCAGCTTCGGCTTCGGCAACTCCGATCAGGATGGGCCGGCGGCGCCCGGAATCGACCTCGGCCGGGTGTTCACCGGACTCACCTCGCTGTTCGAGGGGCTGACGCTCGGCGAGGAAGATGAAATCCGTCTCGGCAACGCGCTCTACCCGCGGTTCATCGACCGCATGGGTGGCGCCTACCGCAACCGGCGGGCGCAGACCGAGCTGCGCAATTTCTCCGAGGACATACTGGCCACGACCGGCCGGCCGAACTTGCAGTGGGAGGTAACGCTGCTCAACAACAACACGGTCAACGCCTGGGTACTGCCGGGCGGCAAGATCGGCGTCAACAAGGGTTTGCTGCGTTACACCTCGGACGAAGCGGAACTCGCCGCCGTGCTCGGCCACGAGATCGGCCACGCCGAGCTCAGCCACGGTCTCAGCCAACTGAAATCCGAGAGCTTCACCAAGGGACTCACGTCGCTGTCGCGCGAGGCCCTGGCCGGTGCCATGGGCGGCGACCGGCTGCTCAGCGACACCCTGATCGACGCGCTCGAGTTTCCGCTGTTGCAGATGGTGACGACCGGCTATTCCGAGGAACGCGAGTTCGAGGCCGATCAGCACCTGATCGCGGTATTCGGCAACACCGGGCACGATCCGAGCAAGGCGGCGAACTTCTTCCGCACGCTTTTGGAAATCATGCCGCCGTCGCAACAGGCGACGACTTCGCTCTACTCGACCCATCCGGGCACCGAGGAGCGCATCCGCCGGATCGAGGCCGCGGCGAGTGACTTGCCGTCGGCGCAGCGGGTCGCCCGGCCCGGCGGATACGCCGCGTTGAAGCGAACTTTTCCGACGCGCAGGCATCTCCGCCGGCGCGGATAGCGGGCGCCGCGCGGATACGGAAGCTCGGGAGGGGACCCCACTGACGCAGCGACATGCGATAGGCCACCTCATCGGATTCGCGCTGGCGGTGCTGGTCACCGCATGGCCGGCCGCGGGCAAGGAAGTCCCGGTCGACGTCGAGCTTGTCTTCGCGGTCGACATCTCCGGCAGCATCGATATGGAGGAGGCCCAGCTACAGCGCGAGGGCTACCTCAACGCGTTCGCCGATCCCGAGGTGATCCGGACCATCAAATCGGGATTCATCGGCCGCATCGCGGCCTCTTATGTCGAGTGGGCCGGGCGGTACCAGATGATCGTCGCCGACTGGACGCTGATCGAGGACGAGGCGAGCGCCCGCGCCTTCGCCGGGAAGGTCGCCCGCGCGCCGATCATGACCGAGTTGTGGACGTCGATCAGTGGCGCCGTGAATTTCGCCATGCCGATGTTCGAGAACAACGGCTATAGCGGCATCCGGCGGATCATCGACATCTCGGGCGACGGTCCCAACAATGTCGGCGAGTTCGTGCCCAAGGCGCGCGATCGGGCGATCGGCGCGGGCTTCATCATCAACGGATTGCCGATCATGAACGACCGGCCGAGCCGCTATGGGTGGCCGGCCTACAAGCAGCTCGACGTCTACTACGTCAACTGCGTGATCGGCGGGCCCGGCGCCTTCATCGTCGTCGCCGACGGGTTCCAGGACTTCGCCCGCGCCATTCGCAAGAAGATGATCTTGGAGATCGCCGGGCACAGGCCTCCGCCGCGTTGGCGGATCGTCCCGGCCACGTGGGAGGAGAAGCCGACCTGCGACATGGGCGAGAAGCGGCGTGAGTGGCTCCTCGATGAAGATCCGCCGCTGAACCAGTAATGAATAGCCGCCACCGCCGCGGCCGATCCGTCGCTTCGGCGATGTTTACTTTGCCAAACCTCTTTCGAATAGCGACCTCCCGGCGGCCCCTTTCTTCACCTTTTCCGCGGCCTCGATCGCCGCCAGCGCATCGTCGCGGATCGACATGATCGTGGTGAACGAAACGACCGCGCCGAGGCCGATGACCGTGACCATGAACAGCAGGATCATGTAACGATGGAGGTTCCCCTCGAACTTGGATTTGATCCCCCGGATCTGGCGGAACAGGCTCGAGAACCGGGAGCCCACGGCATTCAGTTTGGTCTGCTCGGTATGCTGCCAAGACTGGTAGAATATTAGCATGACGATCGCCGCCGGGGTGCCGAGCAGGATGATCGCGCCGAGGCCGCGCAGCAGCATCGGATCGGTGGACACGAACTTGGCGATCAGCATGAGGAC
>JASLSL010000223.1 GCA_030743445.1 Alphaproteobacteria bacterium | reverse complement strand
GCCAGTCGTTTTATCCCCTCCCCCCTGGAGGGGGAGGGTTAGGGTGGGGGGGACCCCTTCGATCAACATAGGGTCACTCCGCCGCGGCGGGAAGCTGGCTCGCCGGGCGGAAGCCCTTGGGCGCGCCGGCCTGGGCGAAGGCGCCGCCCAAGGCCTTGTCCGGCAGATTTATTTCGACGATCTCGCGCACCTTGACCAGTGCATCGAGGTCGATGCCGGTGCGCAGCCCCATCGCCTCGAGCATGAAGGCGGCGTCTTCCATGATCACGTTGCCGCTGGCGCCGGGCGCCCAGGGGCAACCGCCGAGCCCCGCGAGGCAAGCGTCGAACCGGGTTATGCCGACCTCGAGCCCGGCCGCCATGTTGGCGAGGCCGAGCCCGCGGGTGTCGTGCAGATGGAGCGCGAGCGGCATGTCGCTCGGAATCGCGTCGAGGACCATCTTGGTGACCGATTTGATTTGCGCCGGGTTGGCGTAGCCGACCGTGTCGGCGATCGACATCTCGTCGCAGCCGGCCGCGACGAAAAGCTCGGCAAGCTTGACCACCGCCTTCGGGTCGATAGGGCCCTCGAGCGTGCAGCCGAAGGCGGTCGCGAGACCGGCGGCGAGCCGCGGGCGCTTGCCCTCGGGCTGGCTTTGGACCAACTCCACGACGCGGGCGAAGTCCTCGACCGATTCGGCCGGGGCGCGGCGCACGTTGTTCATGTTGTGGGTCTCGGAGACCGAGGTGACGTAGTTGAGCACCGGCACGCCGGCCGCGATGCCGCGCTCGGCACCCTTGAGGTTGGGGATCAGGGCCGAGATTTCGCAGCCCTCGATCGCAAGCGCCTCCGCCAGCACCTCGAGGCAGTCGGTGAATTGCGGCAGCAGCTTCGGCGGCACGAACGAGCAGGCCTCGATCTCCGGCACCCCGGCGGCGGCCTCGGCCTTCAGCCACTCGATCTTGGCCACGGTCGGGAAGAACGTATCCACGTTCTGCAACCCGTCGCGCAAGCCGACCTCGCGCAGTTCGACGTCGATCCCCTGTCGCATGATCTCGCTCCCCATCGCTTGTGTAAGGCGCCCGGTAATTAAGGTCCGGCGCCACTTATCCGGTTGTCCGGACAAGTATGATCAGGCAGGTCGGGGAGTCAATGGGGCGTTACTTCCCCTTCCGCCACTCCCACGGCACCTCGAACGTCCCGGCCCAGAGGCCTTCGCCGGCGGCGCGGGCTTGGGTTTCGTCGACGGCATAGACTGCGCCATCCTTCGGGTCGGCGAGGACGAAGCCGGTCAGCACCAGCTCGCGCGCGACGTCGAACCATTCGCCGCGGGTGGCGCCGACCTTGGTCTTGCGGAAGTAGCTCTTGACCTCGCAGCGGGCGATCAGGTGCCCGGTCGGTACTTTGTCCTCGGACCCGAGGTCCGTGACCGCGCAGCGCACCGGGTCGGCGCCGACGTAGAGGAACAGCCGCCGCATCGCCGCGTGGCCGCACTTGTAAATCTTGCCGGCCGCGTCGCGGCAGCTTTGGTCCATCTCGGGCGCCGCGATGCCGTGCAGGCGCACCACTTGGCCCGCGACCTCGAGCGTGTCGCCCGAGACCACCTTGGCTGGGCCGACCAGCGGCTCCGCGGCGGCGGCCCGGTGCGGCAGAAAAGCGTAGGCGATGGCCGCCAGGAACGCCGCGATGACTATGTGCCAGACCCACATGTCCTTGCCGCGCCGGCGGCGAAATTCGGCGCGATACCTGGCGGGCGGGCGCCGCCGGAGTTTCGGGGACACGATACCGCACTGCCCGAACGGACCGGTAACGTCTTTCGATATCGTGTCCCCGAAACTCCGCGTGTCCCTGAATTTTCGCCGGAATTCCCGATACATCGACTTACGCCACCGTCGCGGCGAGCTCGTCGCAGCGCATGAAACGCGCGCGCTCGTGGCTCTTGATCAGGCGGATAAACCGGTCGAGCATTTGCAACCGCCCCGGATGGCCGATCAGCTGGACATGCAGCGTGCCGTGATAGAAAGCGTCCGGGCGGTCCTCGTAGAGTCCGGTGAACTCCTCCGACCAGACCTTGTAGGCGTCGTCCGCCGGGCGCGGAATCCGACCCGGCAGGGCGCCATAGAGGAAATAGGGCGCGTCGGCGAGGTGCCAGTGCACCGGCAACTCGACCACGGGCAGCGCCTCGCCGTCCCGCGTGTGGCGGTAAGGGCGCGAGCTGTCCTGGTAGTTGGCCGATATCGTGACCCCGGCCGCGATCATCAGGTCCATGGTGTTTTCGGTGAACTCCCAGGACGGCGAGCGCCAGGTCCGGGGCCGCTCCCCGGCGATCCGCTCCAGGGCCGCGATCCCGTCCTCGAGCTCGCTTCGCTCCTCCTCGGGCGCCATGCCGACGACCGATTTGTGGCCATGGCCGTGGCTCGCGATCTCGTGGCCGCGGCGGCCGATCTCGATGACCGCCTCCGGATATCTTTCCGCCGTGACGCCGGGGATGAAAAACGTCGTGCGCACGTCGTGCGTCTTGAACAGGTCGAGCAAGGGGCCGAGCCCGTCCTTGATCGCGTAGCCGCCGTGCGACAACAGCACCGGACGGTGCTCGCCCGCGGCGATCTTGTTGAGCCAGATCGCCTCGGCGTCGAGGCAGGTCCCGAAGACGACGGGGAAGTCGGTCACGCGGTGACTCCTTCGAGCAAATGCATCTGTGTATAGTGCGCGCAATCGAACGACGACCTTAGCACGAAGGGAGGCCGTAGATGGCGAACGCACCGTTGCTCACGATCCGGAAGGACTGGCCCCGGCCCAAGGCCGACCTGTTGGCGAAATTCGCGGGCTATCCGCTCGGCTGGATCTGCGATTCAAACGGCCGCCAGGGGGCGCTCGACGCCACCGTCCGGCCGATCGCCTGCGCCAAGCCCTTCGTCGGCTCGGCCCTGACCTGCAGCTCCGGCGCCGCCGACAATCTCGGCATGCATGTGGCGCTGAAATACGCCAAGCCCGGCGACGTGATTATCGTCGCGGGCGAGCGCTGCACGAGCTGCGCCCTGACCGGCGACCACATGGTCGGCATGGCGAAGAACGCCGGCGTGGCGGCGGTGGTGACCGACGCCGCGGTGCGCGACCGCGCGGGGCTGGTCGGGATCGGCCTGCCGGTCTATGGCGGCGGGATCAACCCGAACGGCCCCTGGAAGAGCGGCCCGGGCTCGGTCGGGCTGCCGATCTCGATCGGCGGCAAGATCGTCGAGCCCGGCGACATCGTCGTCGGCGACGAGGACAACGTGGTGATCATAGCGCGGGCGGACGCGGAGCTGGTGATCGAGGCCCTCGCCGAGACCAAGGCCAAGGAGGAGGCGATGGACGACGACATCGTCGGCGGCGGCATCACCTATTCGCCGCTCGTCGACGACGCGTTGGACTCCATGGAGGTGCGCTGGATCGAATAGCCCGGCGGCGGAATATCGAATGACTCTTACTCGGATCCCCCTCCCCCTACCCCCTCCCTCCAGGGGAGGGGGAATATATTTACCGGCATGCACTTTTAATCCCCTCCCCCCTTGAGGGGGAGGGTTAGGGTGGGGGGACG
>JASLSL010000222.1 GCA_030743445.1 Alphaproteobacteria bacterium | reverse complement strand
CGGGGCGACGTTGGGCTCGATGCCGGCGCCGGGACGGCGGAAGGTCAACGCGGCTTCGTCGATTTTCTCGCCCGCCTTGATGTCCCGGGCGGAAACGATGCTGCGGCGATAGGCGGCTTTCTGCGCGTCGTCTTCCGGCGGCTCGCGGCGCCGCGATCCGAGCGCCGCGTGAATTCGCTCGGCCCCGCGTACGATTGCCGCCAGCTCGTCGGGATCGGCGGAGATCGCGTGGTCCCAGCCGGTCATTTCCTTGTCCAGCGTGTAATGCTTCTCGAGCGCAACCGCGCCCTTGGCGATGGCGGCGAGGCTGACCTCGACACCGATGGTGTGATCCGAATAACCGACCGGATAGCCGAAGGCCTCACCCAGCATATCCATGTTGTTGAGATTCACCTGGTCGTCGCGCGGCGGATAAAGCGAGACGCAATGCAGCAGAACGATGTTCCGATTGCCCGCCGCCTCGATCGTCTTGACAGCGTGCTCGATCTCGGCGAGCGAGCCGAACCCGGTCGACAGCAGAATGGTCTTGCCGGTCGCCGCGGCATGGCCGAGCAGATGGTCGTTGTTGAGGTCCATCGACGCGATCTTGATGAACGGGGCATCGAGCCGGACCAGATCGTCGATTTGTACGCGTTCGAACGGTGTCGAGGCGAAATCGATCCCAACCTCGTCGCAGTAAGCCTTGAGTTCGCCGAGCTGGTCGGCGCTGACCGCGTATTCGTCGACGATCTCCTTCAGAGAATAGTCGTCGCGGTCGCGATAGTCGTCGGTCAAAAAATAATTCTGGTCGTAGACTTCCTTGGCGAAGATGTCGGAATTCCACGACTGGAACTTGACGCAATCGCAGCCGATATCGTTCGCTCGGTCGATCATCCTGCGCGCGAGGTCCATGTCGCCGTTGTGGTTGGCGCCGATCTCGGCGATCACGTAGGTCCGTTGGCCGGCCTCGAACATCATGAGGCGGCCTTGTACCGCTTGCCCGCCGGGACGAAGCCGCCATCCGGCACCGTATCGCCGGGCAAGACGATTGCGCCGGCGCCGATCATGGCGCAGGCACCGATCGAGCATCCGCCGAGCACGATCGCGCCGGGCGCGAGGTGTGAGCCGGGGCCGAGCGTGCTGTCGTGCTCCAGCATCGCGCCGGTGTTGACGATCGCGCCACGACCGACCCGAGCGTCGGGCTGGACAACGGCGCCGGCGAGCACGATCGCCCCGACCTCAATCGTCGCCGAAGGGCTGACATCGGCCGACGGGTGGACAACCGGATCGGCGCCATGCCCTCGATTGATAAACCCGTCGAGCAAGGCGAGCCGCCGTTCGAGCCTGTCGGGCTCGGTCCCGCCCACGCCGATCACGATTGTCGTGTCCTTTTCGACATCCTCATCGCTGTTCAGTCGCGGGGCGTTGAGCCAATCCGCCGCATGTGGATCGCTGTAGGCGGCTATGTCGCTGCCCGCGGATCGGATCGCCTCGACGATGGCCTTGGCGTGACCGCCGGCACCGATCAACACGAATTCGCTCACGCCGCTTTCTCCAGGGCGGCCCCGCGCCACGCCGCCAGCGCCGCGACAACCCTGTCCTGCTCGGCGCCCGTGAGATGGCTCGAGCACGGCAGGGAGACGACGGTGCCGGAGAGGCTCTCGGAGATTCCGGTGAGCCGGCTCGGAGCCGAACGATAGGGGGCTTGTCCGGCGAGCGATTCCCAAAACGTCCGCGCCTCGATGCGGGCCTTAGCGAATTCATCTATCAGCGACCCGGCATCCGTGGCGGAGGCCGTCTTCAGGGAATACAGCCAGCATGAACTCTCCGCCCATGCGGTGCGTGGCATCGCCGCCACGTCGTCGCGTCCGGTTATCGCGTCGTCGTAGCGCGCGGCGATCCGGCGGCGCGCCGCGACCATATCGTCGAGACGCTCCAACTGCGCCAGGCCGACGGCGGCGTTCAGGTTGGTCATGCGGTAGTTGAAGCCGATCGCATCGTGCACATAGGTCGACCCCGGTCGGGCTTGGGTCGAAAGGTGGCGGATCCGTTTCGCCGAAGTCTCGTCGTCGGTCAGGACCATGCCGCCGCCGCCGGCGGTGACAGTCTTGTTGCCGTTGAAGCTGAAAACGCCGAAATCACCGAGACCGCCGGCCCGCCGGCCCTTGTAAGTGGCGCCGATCGCGCCGGCGGCGTCCTCGATGACCGGCAGATCGCCGGCCACGGTGCGAATTGCCTCCATGTCGGCCGGATGGCCGAGCGCGTGAACCGCGATCACCGCCCGCACCCGATTGTCGCGGTCCGCCACCACATCGGCGACCAGTTCCGGGTCGAGGGTCCAGCTCTCCAACGTCACGTCAACGAAATAGGGTTCGCCGCCCGCGTGATAGATCGCGTTGGTCGAGGCGCCGAAGGTCCAGTCGGGAACGATCACGCGATCTCCCCGGCCGACCCCGGCCGCGATCAGCGCGAGATGCAGGGCTGTCGTGCCGTTGACCGTGGCGACCGCGTGGTCCCGCCCGGCCAGCGAGGCCATGCGGACCTCCAACTCGGTGACGAAAGGTCCGGCCGACGAGACCCAGTTGTCGGCAACGCACTGGGCGAGATACTCGGCCTCGCGTCCGCGAAGATCGGGCACCGAGAGCGGAATCCAGGCGGGCTTAGCCATTCGCTTGGGCCTCCAACCTTACCGGAATGCCGGCCTTCGCCATCGTCGCCTTCACCATGTCGGGGGTGGTCTTGGTGTAGTGGTAAATACTGCCCGCGGCGACCGCGGCGGCGTGCCCTTCCAAGACGACCGGCGGAAAGTGCTCGGGCACGCCGGCGCCGCCAGCCGCGACCACCGGAATGTCGACAGCGTCGGCGACGCTGCGGATCAGGGGCACGTCGAAACCTTCCATGGTGCCGTCGTGCAGGATCGA
>JASLSL010000221.1 GCA_030743445.1 Alphaproteobacteria bacterium | reverse complement strand
GGGATCGGAACCGCTTCCAGGAGCGCCCTGGTATAGGGATGAAGCGGATAGTCGAACAATTCGTCGCACTCGGCGAGTTCGACCATTTTGCCGAGATACATCACCGCGACCCGGTGGCAAAGATGCCGCACCACGCTGAGGTCGTGCGAGATGAAGAGGTAGGTCAACTGGAATTCGTCGCGCAGATCCTCGAGCAGATTGATGACCTGTGCCTGGATCGACACATCGAGGGCGGAGACCGCCTCGTCGCAGACGATGAATTCCGGGTTCAGCGCCAACGCCCGCGCGATGCCGACGCGTTGGCGCTGACCGCCGCTCATCTCGTGCGGATAGCGGTCCGCGAACCGCGGGCTGAGGCCGCACACCTTCAACAGCTCCAAAACGCGCTCATCACGGCCCCGCTGTTCGGGGATGATGCCGTGAACGCCCATCGGCTCGGAGATGATGTCGCCGATCTTCATGCGCGGATTCAGCGAGCTGTACGGGTCCTGGAAGATCACCTGGATCTTCTGACGGTACGGCGCCATTTCCTTGGCCTTCAAGGTGTTGAGATTGACCCCTTCGTAAACGATGTCGCCCGCGGTCGAATTTTCGAGCTGCAGGATGCAGCGGCCGGTCGTCGTCTTGCCGCAGCCGGATTCGCCGACCAGCCCCAGGGTCTCGCCCTTGCGGATGGCGAAGGTGATTCCGTCGACCGCCTTAATATGCGCCACCGTCTTCTGGACGATGATGCCCTCGGTGACGGGGAAGTGCATTTTCAGGTCGGTCACCTCGATGAGGGTCTCGCCGATGCCTGCATGGGTCTCGGTTCCTACGCCGGTTTCACTAGCAACGCTCATGACGCTTCCTTCAAGGATTGTTCGACCGTGGCGATTTCGAAGCACGCCGAGCGGTGTCCCTCGCCAACGGATTGCAGTTCCGGGACGCCCTTCGCGCAACCCTCGGTCGCGTAACGGCAACGCGGCCGGAAGGAGCAACCCTCGTCGAGCCGCGCCAGATCGGGCGGCTGACCCTCGACCGGGTCGAGTTTCGCGGCGCGCGGCTGGTCGAGCCGCGGCACGGAGCGGAGCAGGGCCAAGGTGTAGGGATGCCTCGGACGATGATAGATGTCGATTGCCGTTCCGGTCTCGACGATCTTGCCCGCGTACATCACGTTCACCTGGTCGGCGTAGCGGGCAACGACGCCGAGGTTGTGGGTAATGACGATCAGCGCGACGCCGAGCTCACGGGTCAGGCCCTTCATCACCTCGAGAATCTGCGCCTGAATGGTCACGTCGAGCGCCGTCGTCGGCTCGTCGGCGATGATCAGGCTGGGATTGCACGACAGCGACATCGCGATCATCACCCGCTGACGCATGCCGCCGCTGAAGTGGTGGGGGTACTGGTCGAGCCGTCGTTCCGGATCGGCGATGCCGACCATCCCGAGTAGCTCGATTGCGCGCTTGTCCGCCGCCGCGCCGGTCAGACCGAGATGCTCTTCCAACGTCTCGGTAATTTGCCGGCCGATGGTCAGAACCGGATTGAGCGAGGTCATCGGTTCTTGGAACACCATGGCGATGTCGTTGCCGCGCACGTCGCGCATCTCGTCTTCGCTCAGCTCCAAGAGATCGCGGCCCTTGAACTTGATCTTGCCGTTGACGATCTTGCCCGGCGGGTCGGCGACCAGACGCAGAATCGATAGCGCGGTAACGGATTTGCCGCAGCCCGACTCACCGACCAGTCCCACCGTCTCGCCTTCGTCGACATTGTAGGTCACGCCGTCGACGGCACGCACTGTCCCAGCGGATGTGAAAAACTGCGTGTAAAGGTCTTCGATCTCAAGAATCGCAGCCACGGCCCCCCCTTGTATCGAAATTGCGTCTAGAGTTTGCTTCTTATTGATTCTGAAGCGGCAATTAACCGTGTGACCTTGCCATTACCAAGCTCTAATTTCAATTGCCGGATAGGCGGCGCGAAACATAGCAGAATATCCGACCGCGAACCACCCACCGAAAGCCTGCTAGATTGCCGGCCGTATTGGCAAAATGACTGCATTTAGATGCTATCCATTCGGGAGAACTCGGCCATGACGATGGGCGTTCACAGCTACGAGGACGATCCGCGCAACGAGACCGTCCTCATATACGTCAACGGCGACTTGCGACCGCGCGCCGAGGCCACGGTCTCCGTGTTCGACAGTGGATTCATCCTCGGCGACGGCGTGTGGGAGGGCTTGCGCCTGCACAACGGAAAAGTCGCCTTCCTGGATCAGCACCTGGACCGGCTTTACGAAGGCGCCAAGTCGATCGACCTCGACATCGGCATGACGCCGGCGGAACTCGCCGAGGAAATTTACCGCACGACGGGCGCGAACGAGATGGAGTCCGGCGTTCACGTCCGTCTCATGGTGACCCGCGGCCTGAAGGCGACCCCTTATCAGAGCCCGGCGGCGAATATCGGTGGCCCGACCATCGTCGTCATACCGGAATACAAACTGCCATCCGAAAGCGCCGGCGGCGATGGTATCCGGCTCTTTACCGTTCACGTGCGCCGCGGCGCACCCGACGTGCAGGACCCGAAGTTGAACTCGCACAGCAAGCTGAACTGCATTGCCGCCTGCATCCAGGCCCAGAAGGCCGGCGTCGACGAGGCGCTGATGCTCGACCCGCACGGTTTCGTCGCGACCTGCAACTCGACCCACTTCTTTATCGTGCGCAAGGGCGAGGTTTGGACCTCGAGCGGGAATTACTGCCTCAAGGGGATCACCCGAGGCAACGTGCTGCATCTATGTCGCGAGAACGGCATTCCCGCCTTCGAGAAGGATTTCTCGCTGACCGAGGTCTACGGCGCCGACGAGGCATTCGTCACCGGCACCTTCGCCGGGCTGATGCCGGTCAGGGAGATCGACGGGCGCGAAATCGAAGCGGGCGGGACCGGGCCGATGACCCAACGTCTCAACGAGCTTTATCGCGGGCTGATCGAGGCCGACTGCCCGCCGGGCGGCGGCCGGTGAGTCAACCGGCCGCGCCGCGCCGCATCGCCGTCTGGTCGGGGCCGCGCAATATCTCGACCGCGATGATGCGGGCCTGGGGCAGCCGTCGCGACACCTACGTCACCGATGAACCGCTCTACGCCCACTATCTGGCGGTGACCGGGCTCGACCACCCAGGCCACGACGAGGTGATCGCCGCCGGTGAAACCGACTGGCGGAAAGCGGTTGAATTCATTACCGGCCCGGTCCCCGAAAACCGTTCGATCTGGTACCAGAAGCACATGAGCCATCATCTGTTGCCGGAAATCGGTCGCGAGTGGCTGGGCGACGTCGCCAACGGGTTCCTGATTCGCGACCCCCGCGAGGTCCTGGCCTCCTATATACGGCGGCGCGAATCGGTGACGCTCCAAGACCTCGGGCTTCGGGAGCAGATCGAGATTTTCGAGCTGGTGCTCGACCGCACCGGCAAACCGCCGCCGGTGGTCGACGCTCACGACGTGCTCTCGGACCCGGCGCGTCTCGTTCCGCTATTTTGCGAGGCACTCGGCATCGAGTTCCGCGACGACATGCTGCACTGGGAGGCGGGCCCACGCGCGACCGACGGCGTCTGGGCCAAACACTGGTACGATACGGTCGAGCGCTCGACCGGGTTCGCGCCCTACAAGCCGAAGGACATCCGCTTGCCGGACGGGCTCGAAGTGCTGGCCGAGGAATGTCGGCCCTTCTACCGCCAACTCCACGAACACCGGCTCGGCCAATAGCGTCCGAAACAGCTTGCGTCGGATGCGGCAGGCAATATGGTGATTGTCGGCCGCTCGGGCGGCGCTCGGAGACGAAAATAAAAAGCGGGGCGGGGCTGGGCGTGGCGTATTTCGTCCAACAAGTCATCAACGGCATGACGCTCGGCATGATCTACGGGCTGATCGCGATCGGCTACACGATGGTCTATGGGATCATCGGCATGATCAATTTCGCCCACGGCGAAATTTTCATGATCGGCGCCTTCGCCGCGATCATCACGTTCCTGGTGCTGGGCATCGTCGGCATCACCTGGGTGCCGCTGGCGCTGCTGTTGATGCTGATGGTCACGATGATCCTCACACCCTTTTACGGATGGACCCTGGAACGGGTCGCCTATCGGCCGTTGCGCGGCTCGCCGCGATTGGCCGCGCTGATCACCGCGATCGGCATGTCGATCTTCTTGCAGAACTACGTGCAATTGCTGCAGAGCGCCCGCAACAAGCCCCTCCAACCCTTGGTCCGCGGGGGCGTCGAGGTCATGCGCGAGGGCAACTTCGTGGTCAGTCTCAGTTACATGCAGATGATCATCATCGTCGTCACCTTGGTGCTGATGGTGGTGTTCTCCTTGATTATCGCGCGGACCCGATTGGGCCGGGCGCAGCGCGCCTGCGAGCAGGACCGCGACATGGCGGCGCTGATCGGCGTGGACGTCGACCGCACGATCTCGTTGACCTTCGTGATGGGTGCCGCGCTGGCGGGCGTCGCCGGCATTATGTTCCTGCTTTATTACGGGGTGATCGATTTTTTCATCGGCTTCCTTGCCGGCATCAAGGCCTTTACCGCCGCGGTCCTCGGTGGCATCGGCTCGCTGCCGGGGGCGATGCTCGGCGGCATTCTGATCGGCATGATCGAGGCCCTGTGGTCGGGCTATTTCTCGGTCGAGTACAAGGACGTCGCCGCGTTCTCGATCCTGATCCTGGTGCTGATTTTCCGACCGACTGGGCTGCTCGGCAAACCGGACATCGAGAAGGTCTGACCGATGGCGGTGACGAGCGTAACCCCCGGCGCCGACCTCCGCTCGCTCGACGTCGCGGCAATGCTGAAGGAGGCCGGCGCCACCGCCGTCGTCGTCTTCGCGTTGACCATCGGGCTCGTCGCCTTCAAGACCTTGGACGTGCCGGGCGGCATCGGCATCGAAACCCGGTTCGCCGACGTCGCGATGTGCATGGCGCTGGCGTTCTTCGGCCGCATCGCGCTGGTCCTGCTTCGCGAGCACCGCCCCTATCCGGTGATGGCGGTCGCGCTGACGTTCGCGATCATCCTGACCGCGTCGCTGTTGTCGGGGCAAATATTCGGCCCCGCGGCAGAGGCGCAGATGAAGATGTTCCTGCCGTTCAAGGCCGTGATCGTCAGCTGGATCATCTGCGTCCTGGCCTGGTCGTTCGCGATCCGGGCGGCGATCCTGATGCGCCACCAGGGAGTCTCCGTTCTCCGCGACGAGCGCGAGGCGATGATGGACAGGGTCGGCGCCGCGGTGCAGCGCTACTCCCGGTTTCTCGGGCCGGCGCTGCTGGCATTCGCCATCGTCTTCCCGCTGCTGCCCTTCGTCGACCGGCGGTTCCTCGATCTTGGGATTCTCGCCCTGACCTACATCATGCTGGGCTGGGGCCTCAATATCGTGGTCGGGCTCGCCGGGTTGCTCGACCTCGGCTACGTCGCGTTCTACGCGGTCGGCGCGTATTCCTACGCTTTGCTCGCGACCCATTTCGAGCTCTCTTTCTGGATTTGCCTGCCGTTCGCCGGAATCATGGCCGCCTTCGCCGGCCTCCTGCTCGGGTTCCCGGTGCTGCGGCTCAGGGGCGACTACCTCGCGATCGTCACCCTCGGCTTCGGCGAGATGGTGCGGATCATCCTCTTGAACTGGTACGAATTCACCAACGGGCCGGACGGTATCGGTGGTATCGCAAGGCCCAGCTTCTTCGGGATTCCGTTCAAGCGCAACGCACCCGAGGGGACCGAGACTTTCCACCAGATGTTCGGGCTCGAATATTCGACGCTCCACAAGTTCGTCTTTCTCTATTTCGTGATCCTGACCCTCGGCCTGATCACGAATCTGTTCACGATCAGGATCCGCAAGCTGCCGGTGGGCCGCGCCTGGGAGGCCCTGCGGGAGGACGAGATCGCCTGCCGCTCGCTCGGCATCAACCCGCGCAACACCAAGCTGACCGCCTTCGCGATCGGCGCCATGTTCGCCGGTTTCGCCGGATCGTTCTTCGCCACGCGGCAGACTTTCATCAGCCCGGAGAGCTTCGTGTTCCTCGAGAGCGCGATCATCCTCGGGATCGTCGTCCTCGGCGGGTTCGGTAGCCAGGTCGGCGTCGTGCTGGCGACCGGCATCCTGATCGTCCTGCCGGAGCTGATCCGCGAGTTGCACCAGTATCGCATGCTGGCCTTCGGCGCGGTCATGGTCCTGATCATGCTGTGGCGGCCCTCCGGCCTGCTGGCGCACCGCGAGCCGACGATCAAGCTCGGGCAAGGCGACAAGCGGGGAGGGGAGCCATGAGCGCCGGACCGGCCCTTCTCACCATCGATCACCTGACGATGCAGTTCGGCGGCCTGGTCGCGGTCGACGACGTGTCGCTCGCCGCCAAGGATTCCGAGATCACCGCGATCATCGGCCCGAACGGCGCCGGCAAAACGACCATGTTCAACTGCCTCACCGGTTTCTACAAGCCGAGCGTCGGGCGGATGTTGCTCGACCATCCGAATCGCCCGTTCTATCTGGAACGCATGGAGGGATTCCGGATCGCGTCGCACGCGGGCGTGGCGCGGACTTTCCAGAACATCCGCCTGTTCCCCAAGATGAGCGTGCTCGAGAACCTGATCGTCGCCCAACACAACAAACTGATGCGGGCCTCGGGTTTCACCGTATACGGCCTGTTCGGACTGCGAGGTTACAGGTCGGCCGAAGGCGAGGCGGTCGAACTCGCCAAGTATTGGCTCGACAGGATCGACCTGACGGCGAAGGCGGATTGGGATGCCGAAAGCTTGCCTTACGGCGACCAGCGGCGGCTCGAGATCGCCCGCGCCATGTGCACCGAGCCGGTGCTGCTCTGCCTCGACGAGCCGGCGGCCGGGCTCAACCCGCGAGAATCGGCGGGACTCAACGAGTTGCTGTTGTTCATCCGCGACGAGCACAAGATCGGCGTGCTGCTGATCGAACACGACATGAAGGTGGTCATGGCGATCGCCGATCACATCGTCGTGCTCGACTACGGCCGCAAGATATCGGATGGCACCGCCGACGAGGTGCGCCGCGACCCGGCGGTTATCCGTGCCTATCTCGGTGAGGAAGAAGAGGACAGCACGTGATGCTGCGGGTCGCCGGAATCCACACCTTCTACGGCAATATCGAGGCCTTGCGCGGCATCG
>JASLSL010000220.1 GCA_030743445.1 Alphaproteobacteria bacterium | reverse complement strand
ACCCGGCGGCCGGCCTTGGTGGCCATGCGGCTGCGGAAACCGTGGCGCCGTTTGCGGACGAGACGGCTAGGTTGAAATGTGCGCTTCACGAGTGGCCTCCGAAGGGCGTGAAAACCGGGCGCTGTATAGAAGCTCCCCGGGGGCAAGTCAATCGGTGGCGGCGCGTTATACCAAGGGTCTTAATCTGTGACCCTTGGTATTACCCAGACCCGCGCGAACCGCGGCCTCTCACGCTAAGGTGAGTGGCGGTCCGGTGCGGGGCGTTGTACATAGCGGTCGCTTATGGACGAACACAAAATACATGCCGTCGAGACGGCGCTCGACGACGAGATCGAGGAGTGGGATCGCCGTGTCCGGTTCCGCGCCAGGAACCTCGTTCCGCTCGCGGTGCTGGTGGCCGGCCTCGTTGCCTTCCTGGCGCTCGGCTTCGACGAATACGTCAGCTTCGAGACGCTGCGCGAGCGGCGCGCCTGGCTGATGGGCGAGGTCGATCGTCTCGGATTCGCCGCGGCGCTGATCTTCATGGCGATCTATGTGGCGGCGATCGCGTTCTCTATACCGGGCGCCCTGGTGTTGACGCTGACCGGGGGCTTCCTGTTCGGCACCGGGCTCGGGGTCGTCTACAGCGTGCTCAGCGCGACGCTCGGAGCGACGATCGTGTTCACGATCGCCAAGAGCGCGCTCGGCGACCCGTTGCGCCAGCGTGCCGGTCCGTGGCTCGAGCGCATGGCGGAGGGTTTCCAGGAAAACGCGTTCTGCTATCTGTTGGTGCTGCGGATGATTCCGATCTTTCCGTTCTGGGTGGTCAATCTGGTGCCGGCCTTCCTCGGCATGCGCCTCGGCCACTATGCGGCCGCCACCTTGGTGGGGGTCATTCCCGCGAGCTTCATCATCACCGTGGCGGGGGCCGGGCTCGGCGGCATCTTCGATAGCGGCGAGGCGTTCAGCCTGTCGAGCGTATTGACGCCTGAAATTATATTCGCGCTGGTCGGGCTCGCGGCGTTGGTGCTGGTGCCGTTGATTTATCGCAAGCTCAAGGGTCGATAGTTTCCAAAGATATTTCAATTGTTTAGAGTATTTCTCAATCGGGCGACACAAGGCCCGGCACAACGGGAGCGCTACAAGGAGTAGCCCATGCGCAGCCTGTCGGCCCGGCTTCTGCTGCTGACGGTGTTTTTCGTCATGCTGAGCGAGGTGCTGATTTTCGCGCCCTCGGTGGCGCGCTTCCGCGTCGCCTGGCTGAACGAAAAGCTCGGCGCCGCGCATCTCGCCATCCTGGCGCTCGACGCGACACCGGACGGCATGGTCAGCGAGACCCTGCGCAAGGAGCTGTTGGGCCACGTCGAGGCGATCGCCATCTTCGTGCGCAAGGGCGGCGCCCGCCTGGTGCTCAGCGCCGACATGCCGCCCAAGGTCGACGCCATGATCGACCTGATGCACGACGATTGGACCGATCTGATCCGCGACGCCTTCACCACGCTGGCGCGCACCGAGAACCGGGTCGTGCGGGTCATGGGGACGTCGCCGAAGGATCCGGCGGTGGTCATTCAGGTCATCCTCAACGAATCGTCGCTGCATGCCTCGCTGGTCGATTTCGCCTGGCGCATATTTTGGCTGTCGATCGTCATCTCGCTGATCACCGCGGCGTTGGTCTATCTGTCGCTGCAGTGGCTGTTGGTGCGGCCGATGCGCCGCATCACCGCCAGCATGACCGAATTCCGCGATGACCCGGAGGACGCCGGGCGGGTCATCGCACCGACCCGGCGCACCGACGAGATCGGCGTCGCCGAACGCGAGCTGGCGGACATGCAGTCGGGCATGCGCGAGGCGCTGAGGCAGCGTTCGCACCTCGCCGCCCTCGGTACCGCGGTGGCCAAGATCAACCACGATTTGAAAGGGATACTGTCGTCCGCCCTGGTGGTCTCGGACCGCCTGGAGAACAGCGCCGACCCCGAGGTCCGACGCATCACGCCGACCATCGTCTCCTCGATCGAGCGCGCGGTGGCGATGTGCAGCGAGACCCTGGGTTTCGTCGGCAAGGACCAGGAGACGTTCCAGCCCAGCCGCTTCGATCTCGGCGAGCTCGTCGCCGACGTCGGCGCTGGCGTCGCGGTGCTGGTCAATCCCGAGGTCGAAATCGAGAATGATATTGCCGAGAACCTCGAGGTCGAGGCCGACCGCGGCCAGATCCACCGCGTGTTGTCGAACCTGGCGCGCAACGCGGCCGAGGCTGGCGCCGACCGGATCGCGATCTCGGCCCAAACCAACGGGTCGGCGATCGAGATCGACGTCCGCGACGACGGACCGGGCCTGCCGCCGAAGGCGCAGGAGAACCTGTTCAAGCCGTTCGACGGTTCGGCCAGGGCCGGCGGCACGGGCCTCGGCCTGGCGATCGCCGGCGAGTTGATGCGCAACCACGGCGGCAGCGTGACCCTGGTCGAGACCGGCGCCCGAGGGACGCTGTTCCGCGTCACCCTGCCGATCCATTAGTGGATAGTCCGATCGAGTGCCCGCGTTGCGACGCGCCGATCCCGCCACCGGCGAAGGTCTGCCTGAACTGCGGCCATCTTCTGGCGTCCAAACCACCGCCCGAGGAGGCGCTCAGGGGGATGCGGGCAAGCCGCGCGGCGGCGAAGATTCTCGTCATCACACTGATTCTCTATATGCTCGCCGTGGTCGGGACCTTTATCTACGACCATCTGCTATAGGACCGAGGGGAGGACGTCGGCCGTGCCGCCACAATCGATTCTCGTCACCGGCTCGAGCGGTTTGATCGGGTTTCCACTCGCCTGCGGGCTGGTGGGTGGCGGCCACCGGGTCGTCGGCCTCGATCCCGCACCGCCACCCGGCCCAAATCCGGGCTTCGAGGCGATCGAGAGCACGGCCGAGAGCGTCGAGGACTGGCGCCGGCTGATCGACGTGCATGGCATCGACAGGATCGCCCATACCGGCGGCATCTCGGGACCGATGCTGGCGCTCGACAAACCCTATGCGATCACCCGCACGAACCTGATCGCGACGACCGATCTGGTCGAGGCGGCCTGGCGGGCGGACATCGCGCGCTTGGTCTACTGTTCCTCCGCCTCGGCCTACGGCGACACACCACCGGCTCCGGTGCCGGACGACGCGCCGTTGCGCCCGACCAACCTCTACGGTGCGACAAAGGCGGCGGGCGACCTGATCGTCGACGGCTACCGCGGGCAATACGGGCTCCATGCGGTCGGGTTGCGGTTCTCGACCGTCTACGGGCCGGGCCGCCGCACCAGCTGCGACATTCGCGAGATCGTCACCAAGTCGCTCGCCGGCGAGCCCGTCCGCTTCCAATGGGGCAAGGGCGCGCCCCGGCAGTTCGTCTTCGTCAACGACGCGGTCATGGCAATCCGCCGAGCGCTCGATGTCGAGCCGCCGCCGCAATACGCCTACAACATCGCCGGGCCGGATTTCGTCGACCTCGCCGTGGTCGCGGAGATCGTGAAGCAGCATGTGCCGGACGCCGATATCGAGATCGGCGACGGGCCCGACGGGACCGGCTACCGTCGCGACCGGATGGACATATCGGCGGCCGAGCGGGATTTGGGATATTCGCCCGAATTCGGGATCGAGCGCGGCGTCGGCGCCTATTTGACCTGGGTTCGGGAGTCCGGGACCCTGCCCTATGTCGCTTAATCATGAAGGAGGACGACACGATGCCTAGGCTGGCGGGCAAGGTTGCGATCGTGACCGGCGGCGGCGGCGGGATCGGCGGTGCGATCTGCAAACTGTTCGCCGCCGAGGGCGCCAAGGTCGCCGCGGTCGACGTCGACCGGGAAGGTGCGGACGGCGTGGTCCAGGCGATAGAGCAGGCCGGCGGCGAGGCGATCGCCTGCATCGACGACGTCAGCCAAGCGGAAGAGGTGGAGGCCGTCGTCGCGGCGGCGAAGGCGGCGTTCGGCGCGGTCCATATCCTGGTCAACTGCGCCGCCGTCATCACGCCGACCGTCGACGTCGTCGGCCTGAGCGAGGAGGATTGGGACCGCGCGCTCGCGGTGAACCTGAAATCGATCTTCCTGATGTCGAAGCACGCGGTGCCGGCGATCGCCGAGGCCGGCGGCGGCACCATCGTCAACATTGCCTCGCAGCTCGGCCATGTCGGGATGGCGGGCCGCGCCGCCTATGTCGCGACCAAGAGCGCCACGATCGGCCTGACCAAAGTGCTGGCCCTCGACCACGCCGACCAGAACATCCGGGTCAACAGCCTGTCGCCGGGGCAGATCGAAACCCGGCGCGCCATCGTGCAATACGGCAGCATGGAGCGGATGCGCGAGCTCCGTACCCCGCTGCATCCGATCGGGCGTATCGGCACGGTCGAAGAGGTCGCCGAGGCCGCCTTGTTCCTGGCGACCGACGCGTCGTCCTTCATGACCGGCGCCGACCTGTTGTTCGACGGCGGCTACACCGCGATATAGGGCAGGCGGCGTGCCCTGCGTTCCGAGATCGGGGCGGGCGGTCAGCAGGGCGCGCGAACCCGCACCATGCCGAGGCCATAGTCGTTGTCCTTGCCCGGCTTGCCGAGGTCTTGGACGTAGCGCCGGAGCCGGCCGCGGATGGCATCCGGGTCGGTCTTGAACCCCCCGTGGATCAGCAGCGCCGTCAGACTGGTGATGAACGGCACCGCGAAAGAGGTCCCGCTCTGCAGCTTGCCGCCGTCCTTGCCGGCGGTCCAGATCGCCACACCCGGGGCCGCGAAGTCGACGTACCGGCCGCGGTTGGCGTGGCGGTATATCTTCTTGCGGCCGTCGAGCGCGGTGACCGAGACGACCTGGTTGTAGGCCGCGGGATAGGCCGGCTTGGCGCCCGGGCCCGCGTTGCCGACCGCGGCGACGAGGATCATGCCGTTCCTGATCGATTGCGACGCCACCGTGGTCAGCACCTTGTTCTTGGCGCCGGAGAGCGACAGGTTGACGACCCCAACCTTGCTTTTGGCGAGCCAGTTGATCGCCTTGAGAAACGCCAACAGGTTGCCGCGCGGCTTGCCATCCTTGCGCCGCTCGAAAATGTTGGCGGCGAACAGCGTGGCGCCCGGCAGCAGCCCGCCGACATTGCCGCGATAGGGCTTG
>JASLSL010000219.1 GCA_030743445.1 Alphaproteobacteria bacterium | reverse complement strand
CGGGAGAGGGTGGCGAGCGAATGCGAGCGGGTGAGGGGGATTTACACAGTCGCGACGATGAACAGGCGGCGGAATGGAAACAGCGTCTTGCCGTCCGGTTGCGGCGGATAGGCGGCGAGGATTCGGGCCCGGTATTCCGTCTCGAACTCGCTTCTAATCGGGTCCTCGAGCGCATCGAGGAACGGCTTCAGCCACGAGCCCTTGACGAATTCGGCGACCGGGTTGTCGCCTTCCAGCACTTGCAGGTACTCGACCTCCCAGATGTCGAGCTCGCCCGCGAGCGGCGCCAGCAGGTCGTAATAGTAGTCCGGCGGCATGGTTGGATGCTCGCGGATCATTGGCGCCAGGATTTCGCGCCATGGCCCTGCGCGCGCCACGTCGTAGAGCAGCGCGTGCGAGGGCGCCTCCCAGTTGCGCGGCATCTGCACCGCCAGCACGCCGCCGGGCGCCACACACAAGGCGAGTCGCGGGAACAGCTCGCCGTGTCCGGTCAGCCAATGCAGCGCCGCGTTGGAATAGAGCAGCTCGACTGGCGCCGCCGGCGCCCAATCGGCGAAGTCGGCCTGTTGCCAATCGGCCTCGGGGTACGCCTCCTTGGCGCGCGCCAGCATCTCGGGCGAGTTGTCGACCCCGGTGACCGCGGCTTCCGGCCAGCGCGCCATCAGCGCCTCGGTCGTGTTGCCGGTGCCGCAGCCGAGGTCGACGATGGTCGCTGGCGCCGCCAAGGGCACGGCAGCGATCAGGTCGAGCGCCGGGCGGATGCGATGCCCGCCGAAGGCAAGGTATTGGGTCGGGTCCCAGCTCATGACGCCGCCCTTGCGGGCGCGGTCCGGGCCGCGAGGCCGAACGCCTCGGCTAGCAATTCATACGACCGAAGCCGCGCCTCGAATTCGTAGCAGATGCCGAGGACGACGACCTCGTCGACAGCGAAGGATGCCGCCAGTTCCTCGATGCGCGCCGTCACCGCGTCGGGTGTGCCGATGATGCTGCGCTCGCGGTTGGCCTCGATGCGGGCGCGCTCGGCTGCGGTGTAGTCATAGGCCAGCGCCTCCTCGGGCGAGGGCACCGGCCCGTGATAGCCGCGCTCGACCCGAAGCCGCCACAGGTCGCGGCTGGCGCCCAGGCGTTGCGCCGCCTCGTCGGTCTCGGCGCAGAGCGCGAAGACGCCGATGCTCGCCACCGGCTCGGGGTAAAGCGCCGAGGGCTTGAAGCTCTCGCGGTAGGCCTCGACCACCGCCTCGCCGCCGCGGGGTGCGATGAAATGCGCGAACGAAAGGGCAAGGCCGAATTGCGCCGCATAGGTGGCGCTGCCGTTGCTCGATCCCAACAGCCAGACCTCGGGCGTCGAGGGTGTCGCCGGGGTCGCGCGAAGCCCGGCGAAGGGATGGTTGTCGGGCAGAGTGTCGGTCAGGAACGCGGTCAGGTCCTGGATCTTGTTGGGAAAGTATTCGATCCCGATTTGCGACCCGTAGGCCAGCGCCTGTGCCGTGCGCCCGTCGCTGCCCGGCGCCCGGCCGATGCCGAGGTCGATGCGCCCGGGATAGAGCGTCTCCAGCACCCGGAAGGTCTCGGCTACCTTGTAGGGGCTGTAGTGGCTCAGCATCACGCCGCCGGCGCCGACGCGGATATCGGAGGTCGCGGCGGCGACGCGCGTGACCATGATCTCGGGCGCCGGGCCGGCGAGCCCGTCGGTGCCGTGGTGCTCGGCGAGCCAATAGCGATGGTAGCCGAAGCGCTCCGCCGCCTGCGCCAGCTCGATGGTCTCGGCGAAGGCGTCGGCCGGCGTGCCGCCCTCGCGGACCGGCGACTGGTCGAGAATGCCGAGGCGCAAATTCGAGGTTTTGGACGACATGAGACGGGTTCGGTGGCAAGTTTGGGTGGGCACACCATAGCGCGCTCGGCAAGGGGGGTAAAAGTCATGACCATGACCCGCGACGAGGCGGAGGCGTTGGCGATGCGGGGGCTCGCCTATCTCGCGGGCGACGCCGATCGGCTGGCGCGCTTCGTGGCGCTGACCGGGGTCGGGCCCGACACCATGCGCGAGCGGATCGCCGAGACGTCGTTCCTGATGGGCGTGCTGGACCATTTTCTCGGCGACGAGGCCATGCTGGTCGACTTCGCGGCAAGCATCGACGGCGCGCCCGAACTGGTCGCCGAGGCGCGCCGGGCGCTCTCGGGGAAGGCGGATGGCGATGAGTGAGGAAGCGACGATCCGGCTCGCCTGTTTTCTCGGCATTTTCGCCGCGATCGCCCTGTGGGAGGTCGCCGCCCCGCGGCGCGCGCGATCGGCGTCGCGGCTGGCGCGGTGGCCGAGCAATATCGCCATCGTCGCGCTCAACACGCTGCTCGCCCGGATCGTCGTCCCGATCGCGGCGGTCGGGCTCGCGGCGATCGGCAAAGCCGAGGGTTGGGGCCTGCTGAACGCGGCCTCGCTGCCACCCTTGGCGAAGGTGGCGGTTGCGGTGGTGGTGCTCGACCTCGCGATCTACCTGCAGCACGTCATGTTCCATGCGGTCCCCGCGCTCTGGCGTCTGCACCGGATGCACCACGCCGACCTCGACTTCGACGTCACCACCGGCGCTCGGTTCCATCTGATCGAAATTCTGCTTTCGGCCGGGATTAAGATGATCGTCGTCGCCGCCCTCGGCCCGCCGGCAGTCGCGGTGCTGATCTTCGAGGTCCTGCTCAACGCCACCGCGATGTTCAACCACGGCAACGTTCGAATCGCCCTGGGGCTCGACCGGGCGTTGCGTTGGCTCGTCGTGACGCCCGACATGCACCGGGTACACCATTCGATCGAGGTCGAGGAGACCAACAGCAATTTCGGCTTCAATCTGCCGTGGTGGGATCGGATGTTCGGCACCTACCGGGACCAGCCCGCCGCCGGCCACGAGGCGATGACGATCGGGCTCGACCAGTTTCGCGACCCGGGCGAGCTCAGGCTAGATCGCATGCTGACCCAGCCGTTCCGCGAAAGCGTCGGGCGATATCCGATCGGTCGTCGCCCGGATTGAACGGTACCTCGCCGCGAAACTTGACTTGACCGGCCGGAAGCCTTTATCAAGCGCCCGCCGGGCCAGCCGCCACTTCGGTCAGCCTGGTTTCCGCCACCGTTCTTGCCAGCCTGGGCACCGTTCCTACGAGACGGACGGGCCGTCCCCGGCAACCGACTGCGGGGTTTGTTTGTCGTTACGAAGGGTTTGAGACGTTGGATATTCGCAATATCGCCATCATCGCCCACGTCGACCATGGCAAGACGACCCTGGTCGACGCGCTGCTGCACCAAAGCGGCCTGTACCGCGAAAACCAGCAGGTCGCCGAACGGGTGATGGACAGCAACGAGCTGGAAAGGGAACGCGGCATCACCATTCTCGCCAAGTGTGCGTCGGTGGAATGGAAGGGCGTGCGCATCAACATCGTCGACACCCCCGGGCACGCCGATTTCGGCGGCGAGGTGGAACGCATTCTGGGCATGGTCGACGGCGTGCTGTTGCTGGTCGATGCCTCCGAAGGCCCCATGCCGCAGACCAAGTTCGTCACCCAGAAGGCTTTGGCCCTCGGCCTCAAGCCCATCGTCGTCGTCAACAAAATCGACAAGCCCGACGCCCGGCCCGATGCGGTCCATGATGAGGTCTTCGACCTGTTCGCCATTCTCGACGCCAACGAGGAACAACTGGATTTCCCCATCCTTTTCGCGTCCGCCAAGCAGGGCTGGGCGTCCGAGGAGTCGGACGTTCGCGGCGACGACATGTCGTGCCTGTTCGACAAGGTCGTGGACCACGTCCCCGCCCCCGATGTCGACGCCGACGGCCCCTTCCGTATGCTGGTGACGACGCTGGAGAGCGACCCCTACCTCGGCCGGGTGCTGACCGGGCGCATTGCCTCTGGCTCGCTGTCCCCCAACGCCACCCTCCAAGCGCTGAGTCGGGACGGCGGCAAGATCGAACAGGCGCGCGTCACCAAGGTGCAGGCCTTTCGCGGGCCGGCCCGGTGCGAGGTCAGCGCGGCGCACGCCGGCGACATCGTCACCATCGCCGGCTTCCCGACGGCAAGCGTCGCCGATACGCTGTGCGACCTTGGCGTCACCCTGCCGATCCCCGCCGAGCCGGTCGACCCGCCGACCCTGGCGATGGTGTTTTCCATCAACGATTCGCCGATGGCCGGGCGCGACGGCGACAAGTTGACGTCGCGCGTCATCCGGGGCCGGCTGATGGCGGAAGCCGAAGGCAACGTCGCCATCCGTGTGCGGGAGGCCGAGGACGGCAACGGCTTCGAGGTGGCGGGCCGCGGCGAGTTGCAGTTGGGCGTCCTGATCGAGACCCTGCGCCGCGAAGGGTTCGAGCTGTCGATCAGCCGGCCCCGGGTGCTGACCCGCGAGGATCCGGACACCGGGCGGATACTGGAGCCCTTCGAAGACGTGCTGGTCGACGTGGACGAGGAATTTTCCGGCGCCGTGGTCGAGGCGATCTCGAAACGCAAGGGCCGGATGGAGGAAATGCGCCCGTCCGGCGGCGGCAAGGTGCGGCTGAGTTTCGTGGCGCCCTCGAGGGGCCTGATCGGTTATCACGGCGAATTCATGACCGAAACGCGGGGCACCGGTATCATGAACCGTATGTTCCGCGAATATGGCTCCCACGCCGGACCCATTGCCGGGCGCCACAATGGGGTGCTGATTTCCAACGCCGGGGGAAACAGCGTCGCCTATGCGCTGATGAACTTGGAAGAGCGCGGCGCGATGTTCATCGATTCCGGCGTCGCCGTCTACGAAGGCATGATCATCGGGGAGAACAGCCGCGGCAACGATCTCGAGGTCAACCCCATGAAGGCCAAGCAGCTGACCAATATCCGGGCCTCGGGCACCGACGAGGCGGTGCGCCTGACGCCGGCGAACCACATGTCGTTGGAACAGACGATCGCCTATATCCAGGACGACGAACTGGTGGAGGTCACGCCCCGGCACATTCGCCTGCGCAAGCGCTCGCTGTGTCCGCACGAACGCAAACGCCAGGCCCGCCAAGCCGTCAACGCCTAGCGGCCGTTATCGCCTAGATCACGATCCGACCGGATGGACGCGCGTCTTCCTCGGCGCGAATGGCGATCTCGATAACGTCCCGGGAAAATAAATTCGGTTATACGGAATGTAGAGAGTCGGGCGAGAATTTCACAATCTCACTAATCGCAGCGCTACTCGGGGCCAAGAACCGCTCTTTGGACCGTATGGATCACCCTTGCGGACCCAAACCTGTGTTCAAGGGCTACGTAATCGGTTCGTCGCCACCGTCACCTTCGGTATAGGGCTCGACGAACCCGAAGGGGAAACCCTGACTTCCGGTGGTTCCGTCGGCGCCGCCCCTGGCGATCGCCAGTCCCTGGTGACGCGTCGGCGCGGAAATCTTCGACGTATCGCCGAAATCCATCGCGAGTTGCGCCGGGTCGCCCTTGCGAATGCGTTCGGTGACGCCGCGAATACCGATACTCGTCAGTGCATCCTCGATCGCCGCATCCGCGAGTTGTTTACCCGGGGCGGCGCATAGATATCCGAAAAATACCTTCCCGGGTCTAGAGAGAAGATCGGTGTCGTCGTAATCCCATTCCGCTTGGAATCCGGCGCAGGCTTGGTTTCGATCGGACAGGACGTAGCGCTGGTACCAGATTTCGGCGACCGGGCCGTTTACGAATTCCTCGATTTCCCAGCGCTTGTTTTGCCCCGAGTTATAGTTCCAGGCGTCGATCATGTGCCGCATCGTGTACGGATATTGAACCACCGTATTCCATCCGACCTGGTGAATATAAAACATCTCCAACCGCATTTCCTTGCCTTGGAATCCGGCATACTCTTCATACTCCCAAGGATTGGCGAATACGGCCCGCTGTGGCGTGGCGTCCTTCAGGGGCTTTCCGTAAAAGCGCAGCAACGAATTCTCGGGGCTCAGTTCCGAAATCAAGTCATACGTGCCGCCGGTTGGCGCACACCCGGTTACAAGCATGGCGGCGCCCGTGAACAAAGCCGCTATGGCGCTTAACTTGGAGAAATTCATCGTTTCCATCCACTGCCACAAGATCGAAAGTATTATACCCTGTCTCTTGGGGTATGTGGCGTGACCTTGGTCACACTTCAATTGAATTTTTCGTTATCGGGTTTCCCAGATAGCCTTTAAATAGTTGGCGATAATATTCAAATTGGGCCGCCGTTGAAATGGATTTCCCTCCGCAGCCGTCCGATAGCCTGATTTCGGCGAGTTGGCCGTGCCCGGAAGGCCATTTTCCCATTTTGCCCGCTATCCAGGCGTACCTGTCCCGCACTTTCCTTTCCTTGTCGCGAACGACAACCCGCTTCGGCACGCTTGCCCGGTCATCGGCGCCGTGAACGTTGCCGGGGCGCAGGGAACACCACTCGAGATCGATCTTTGCGCTTGCTGGATCGTGTCGCCGCGACTATCAACGTGGCCGATCACCGCGGAGGGGGAGGGGGCGATGACCGGCGACAATCCCAAGGGCTACGACAATCCGGATCTGATGTGGGGCCCGGCCGAGTTGCAGGCTCGGCTCGACGACCCGGGGCTTCGCATCGTCGACGTCAGGCCGGGCGAGCGCTACACCATGGGCCATATCCCGGGCGCCCGGCACTATCCGATCTACGCGGTCAACTGCGACGATACGGACGAAGCGCCGATGAACTCGTTCGTCCGCATGTGGGCGTTCCTGCTGGGCCATCGCGGCGTTGCGATGGACCATACCGTGGTGATCTGCGGCGAGACCTCGGGCATGACCGCGACCCGCGGGTTCTGGTTCCTCGAGTATCTCGGCCACCGGGACGTGCACGTGCTCGACGGCGGCTATGGCGCGTGGGAGCGCACCGGCCTGCCGACCAGCCGCGACGCCGAGCCCAACCAGGCCTCGCCGTTCCGTTTCGAGGCCCGGGCGGAGCTGGTCGCGACCTACCGGGATGTACTGGCGGCGATCGAGGCGCCGGACGGACTGATCCTCGATACCCGCTCGCCCAACGAGTACCAGGGCACCGACGTGCGCGCCGCGCGTGGCGGGGCGATCCCCGGCGCGGTGCATCAGAACTGGATCGAGAACGTGACTGACGAGGGCGAGATGAAATCGGCGGTGGAGATGCGCGCCCGGTTCGAGGAACTGGGCGTGACGCCGGACAAGGATATCATTCCCTATTGCCAGACCGGCTACCGCTCGGCGCACGCCTATTTCGCGCTCCGCCTGCTGGGTTATCCCAGGGTGCGGAACTATCTCGGGTCGTGGAACGAGTGGGGCAATCGGCAGGAGCTGCCGATCGAGGTTCCGGGTCAGTAAGCGGGTGGGGCGGCTAACGGCGGCGGTTCGTACTGGCGATGTTGAGGGTCGGTCTGCGCGACATCGCGACCAACCGCTTCAAGGCCTGACCCGCGCGGATCGCCATTTCCGACGCGATCTCCGACGGCGCGAATTTAGCCTGCTTGGTAAGGCTCCGCGCCCAGTCGTTCTGAGCCTTCAGATAAGGGTTGTAATCCACCACGATCACGGCACTGTCCCATTATTGCCAAACGGCAAGGTTAAACAATTATATACGTTGCCCCTTGGCCGGGCAGTGACGCTGGTCACGGGGGTTCGCGTCGCCCGACGCCTCGCGGAATTACTTGCAGGGCCTGTGCCACTGCGAATGTGTCGCGTTGACGCCTTGGGTTGCGAATTGCAGCATGATCGGCGGCGAACAAAATGCAGCGATTACGGATTTCCGACGTTTTCTTGAATGGGCGCTCCTGACATGGTGGCGACGGCATTGGAGCGACTCCAGGCCGCGCTGGCGGCTGGAAATGCGGGCGAGGCGGAATCAATCGCCCGCGCGGCGCTCGACGACGATCCCGGGGAATTTCTGATTCGCGCCCATCTCGGCTCGCTGGTCATGGCCCGGGGTGAGGTCGAGGAAGCGGTCGAACATTTCCAAGCGGCGGTCGAGGCGGGCCCCGAGGTTGCCGAACTGCACAACGAGCTCGGCAATGCGCTGGCGCTTGCGGGCGAGCCGGTATGGGCCGAGGCAGCCCTGCGCCGGGCGTCCGAGCTCGAGCCCGAGGTCGCGCAAATCCACAACAACCTCGGTAATGTCTTGCGTCAGCAAGGGCGGCTGGCGGATGCGATCGACAGTTACCGGGTGGCACTGGAATTGGCGCCGGACTATGGCGAGGCGTTCGGCAATCTGGGCATAGCACTCCAGGAGTCGGGCGACATCGACGGCGCGATCGGGCAATACCGGGCCGCGATCGAGCGGCGTCCCAAGGACGCCCTGTCGCATACCCATCTCGGCGTGGCCTTGGCCGCCAAGGGCGAACTCGAGGCCGCCGTTGCCGCGCACCGCCGGGCGCTCGAACACGATCCTGACCTCGTCGAGGCGCACAACAACCTCGGGATCGCGCTCAAGGACCAGGGCGCTTTAGCGCGAGCCGCCGACAGCTATCGCATCGCACTGGCCCTGCGGCCCGGGGATGCCGCGATCCACTCGAACCTGCTGATGAGCCTGTGTTACGACCCGGCGGTCGATGGCGCCGCCTTGCTCGCCGCGCACCGGGAATGGGACGCCGCGCACGGGTCCGGCGTGCCGCCGAGCTTTGAGGACGACGCGGACCCGGACCGGGTCCTGCGCGTCGGCTACGTGTCGCCCGACTTCTACAGCCACTCGGTCGCCTCGTTCGTCGAGCCGGTGCTGGCGCATCACGACCGCAGCCAAGTCTTCGTCGCCTGCTATTCGGACGTCGCGGAGCCTGACCTTGTGACGGCGCGGCTCAAATCGGCGAGCGACCTGTGGCGCGACACGGTCGGCATGTCGGACACGTCGCTGTTCGGGCAAATCCGCGAGGACCGTATCGATATCCTGGTCGATCTCGCCGGGCATACCGCGAATAACCGGCTGCCGGTGTTCGCCCGGCGCGCCGCACCCGTTCAGGCGACCTGGATCGGATATCCGGCGACGACCGGGCTGGCGGCGATGGATTACCGGCTGACCGACGATTGGGCCGACCCGCCGGGGACGAGCGACGGCTGGCACAGTGAGACGCTGTTGCGCCTGCCGGGCGGTTCCTCTGCTACGGGCCGCCGGCGAATTGTCCCGAGCCGGCCGAAGCGGCGGGCAAAGGGCCGGTCAACTTCGCGTCGTTCAACAACCTCTCCAAAGTCGGCGCAGAGGTGGTCGCGACCTGGGCGGCGACGCTTCAGGCGGCGCCCGGCTCGCGGCTGCTGTTGAAGTCACGCCAGCTTGCCGACACGGCGCTCGGCGAACGGCTTTTGGCGGAGTTCGCGAAGCACGGGATCGAGGCGGCGCGGATCGAGCTCCGCGGCCGGATTGCCTCGCGGGCCGTGCACCTCGCGCTCTATCGCGAGGTCGACATCGCCCTCGATACCTTCCCCTACAACGGCACCACGACAACTTGCGAGGCGCTCTGGATGGGCGTGCCGGTGGTGACGCTGGCCGGTGACCGGCACGCCGGCCGGGTCGGGGTCAGCCTGCTCGAGGCTGCCGGGTTCGCCGATTGGATCGCTTCGAACGAGGGTGAATACGTGGATACCGCGGCACGGCTGGCCGCCGACCGGCCACCGCCGGGCGAGATTCGGTCCCGACTCGCGTCATCTAAATTGACCGATGCGAGACGTTTCACCGCGGTCTTGGAGGCGGCGCTGCGAGGGACTTGGCGCGATAAGTGCCGGAAGTCGCGGATTTGAGCGCTTCGAAGGTCGGATTTACGATTTACTACGATAAGTATTCCGATTTACTTGCGGCGCGGGTATTATGGCTGCGAGCTTCGGATAGTTGAGGGGAACGCGAACCGCGCGAATTAGCGTGTTCGCGGGGTAATTACATATCGTTTACGACTTTGATCGGTTTTCTTGCCGGATTAGGCCTGTTCGTCGGGGCGATCGTCACGGAAACCAGCAATTACATGATCTTCCTGAGCTTCTCGAGCGCCCTGATGGTGGTGGGCGGTACGCTGGCGGCGACCCTGATCGCCCAGGAAGCGCGTTACGTCTGGCTGGCGATCAAGGGCATCGCCAGCACGCTCGCGCCGCAACGGGTCGGTCGTGGCGTCCTTAACCGCGAGGTCGGGCGCGTCATCCGCTGGGGGTACCTGGTCCAGTCGAAGGGCATCCTGGCCTTGGAGGACGAAGCCAAGAAGGTCAAGGGCGACGAGTTCCTGAATTTCGGCGTCGAGCTGATCCTGGCAGGGTCCGAAGGCAATATCGTGGGCGAGGTCCTTTTCAACACCGCCGGGACGACGTTCGGTCGCAACATGGCCCCGGTGTTCGTCCTGAAGAAGATGGGCGCGACAGCGCCGGCCTTCGGCATGATCGGCACGCTGATCGGCCTGATCATCATGCTCGACAGCATGGGCTCCGACCCCTCCGCACTGGGCGCGGGTCTCGCGGTGGCACTGTGTACGACGCTCTATGGCGTGCTGTTGGCGCAGCTCGTGCTGATGCCGGCAGCAGCCAAGCTGGAGCAGCGCCTCCAGATCGCGCGTTTCCGCAACGAGCTGATGGCCGAAGGGTTGGCCCTGCTCGCCGACCGCACCAGTCCGCGCCAAATCCAGGACCGTATGAACAGTTATCTCGATCCGGCGATCCGCTTCGACATCGACCAGCAGCTCAAGGGTGGCGGTGCGCAGGCCGAGGCGGCGGAATGAAGAAAGCAGCCCCGCCGCCGCCGGAAGAAGATAAAGAAGAGTGGATGGTCACCTACGCCGACGCGATCACCCTGTTGATGGCGTTCTTCGTCATGCTCCTCACCTTCAAGGAATACGACGCCGGCCAGCGCGAGGAGGCGGTGGCCGCGATCAAGGAGAACCTGGGCAATCAGCAGAACGTCGAACGGCCGATGATGAACTTGATGAACGGCCTGAATTCGATCCTCGACGGCGGCCAGATTCAACCCGAGGACGCCACGGTCAGCTTCGACGACAGCGGCGTGGTGATAGAATTCTCTAGCAAGTCGTTCTTCAAGTCGGGCTCGGCGACGCTGAAGCCGGAGGCGACGGAAATCTTGGCCGGGATCGCCGAGGAACTGCAGGAGCCGATGTACCAGCTCTATTTCCTCGAGGTCGAGGGCCACACCGACGACGTGCCGATCAAGACCAGGATGTTTCCTTCCAACTGGGAGCTTTCGACCGCCCGGGCCGCCATCGTGGTGCGCGAGTTCATCGAACTCGAC
>JASLSL010000218.1 GCA_030743445.1 Alphaproteobacteria bacterium | reverse complement strand
GCTCTACGCAAGGATGAAACGTGACATTTGGTGTCTCTCAGGCATGGATTCCGGATCGGCTTGCAGCCGTCCGGAATGACGGAGAAAGTGTGCCTAGGAGAAAATCTACTTCTGCAAGCCGTCGCGCCCGAGCGCCCGGTTGAGCATCAGATAGAGCTTGCCGACATCGGCCGTCAGGAACGTCGAGTGCAGCAGGTTCTCCGGGTCGACGCCGCGCGAATCCTTGAGCAACCGCTCGAACTGGTCGACGTAGCGCAGCACGTAGCGCCGCATGTCGCCGTCCCGCTTGATCAGGTCGGCGATGCGCGGCACCACCGCGGCCTGGTGGCCGCGCAACAGCGAGCGGGTGAAGACGCCGCGGTCGCCCTTGGCGTAGCGCTTCCAATCGGCCTCGGACACCTCGTTGCTCAACACCCGGGTCAGGTCGATCGTCGTCGAGTCGAGATCCTCGATGATGAACCGCGCGGTCTTGAGGAACAGGTCCCGGCGCGCGGTGAGGTCGTCCTCGCGCAGCTTCTCCGATTGTTCGGCCGCCTTGATCGAAGCCTTCTCGAGCCGGTCGGCCTGATTGTCGAAGGTCGCGCTCGCCTCGTCCGATTTCGCGACCGCGGCCTCGAGTGCTGTCATCAGGTCGCGGCTGTGCTTCTCGACCTGCCGGGTGACGCCGTCGGCGGCGACCTTGGCCTGGGCGCTCGCGGCGGTCAGCGATTCGCTCTGGCGCTGCATCGCTTCCTCGACATCGCGGACCTGCCGGTTGGCGGCATCCGAGGCGCCGGTCAGGTCGCGCGTCTGCTGGCGGAAGGTCTCGGCGAGCGAGCCGAGGCGGTCGGTGACCTGGTCGGCGGCCCCGGTTAGGCTCGTCGTCTGCTGGGCGAAGGCGTCGCCGATCAGCTTGATCCGCTCCGCCGCCTCGCGCGCCACCTTGGAGAGGTCCTCGGATTCCTTGCCCAGCGCCTCGCGGTTGTCGTTGACCTGCATGCCGACCTGCATCGAGGCGGTGGTGAAGCGTTCGGCCTGGCGGTTGAAGCGCTCGCTGACCTCGTCGAGCAGGCCGACCGCGGTGCGCAGCGCCTGGTTGAGGTCGGTCGCCTCGGCCGAGAACGACTTGCCGGACTCGGCGATCTTCGTGCTGACCGTATCGGCCGCGCGCAGCAGGTCGTCCGAGTGTTTCTTCAAGAGGACGCCGATCTGCTCGGCCTTTTCGTTGGCGCCCTCCGACGCGCCGTCGAGGGCCGCGGCGTGGCGTTTGACGATGTCCTGCACCCCGTCGGCCCGTTCGGCCAGGACCTCGGCGAGTTCGCCCAGAATCTTGCTGTCGTCGCGCAACGCCTCGCGGATGCGCTGCGCGTCCTGCGCCGTCTTCTCGGTGGTGCGCTCCAACTCGATGGTGTGGCCCTGGACGAGCTCGCGAATCTCGCGCACCTGCGTCACCGCGTGATCCGAGGCCGAGCGCAGATCCTCGCTCTGCTTTTGCAACATCTCGCCGATCGCGGTCGCCTGGCTGCTCGACCAGTCGGCCGATTCACGCATCGTCTGCGCCTGGATGCGGAGCGACTCGCCGATCCGGCGCGCCTGCGCCACGGTCGGATCGAACGCATCGCTGACCTCGCGCATGCCGTCCTTGACCGCGCTTGAAATCTCGGCCGTGCGCGCCGTGAGCATCTCCTCGATCTCGCCGGCCTGGCGCGAAGCGAGCTCGGATGCGGCGGTCAGCTTCTCGGCCTGGCGGTGCAGCACGGTGCGGATCGATTCGGCCCGGGCCGCGGCGAGGTCGGTGGTGCGCGCCAGGTCCTGCGCCTGATGCCCGAGCGCGGTCGACAGCGCGCGGACCTTCTCGGACGAGGTTTCCGCGGTCCGCTCGAGCGCGTCGGAATGCTGGTCGACGGCCGCCTCGACCGCCCGCGCCTGGTCCGAGACGTGCTCGGCCATCTCCTTCAGCGCCTCGGCCTGGCTTTCCAAGGCGCCCTGGATACGGGTTGCGTGATCCTGGGTCTGCGAGGTGACGTGGCCGAGCTCCTGCGCCCGGCCGCGCAGGTCGGCGGTGATCTCCTCGATCCGTTCGGCGGTCAGCTCGACCGAGGCCGAAAGCACCGAGGTCTGCCGCTTCAGCGCGGTGTCGAGCCGTTGGGTCAGATCGTGGGTCTGTTCGTCGAGGCTCTCGCCGATGTCGTCGGCCCGGGTCTTGGCGTCGTCGAGCAGGCGGTCGAATTCCGCCGACTGGCGGCTCATCGCCGCGTCGATCGACTGCGACAGGTTGCCGGTCTGCACATCCAGCGTCTCGGCCATGCGGTCGATGCGCTCGCCGGTGCGCTCGGTCATGCCGTGCAGCGACTCGCCCTGGCGGTCGAAGGCCTGCTTGAGCCGCCCGGTGATGCGCTGGAACTGTTCCTGCAGGCCGGCCGCGATCTCGCCCGCCCGCCCGGCGATCCGGTCGCTCGCGGCGGCGAGCTGGTTGGTCCGCTCGTCGAGGGTCTCGCCGATCGCGCGGGCCTTTTCGAGCGCCGACCGGGACGCATCCGAGAGCGACCCGGTGTATTCCTCGAACAGCTCGCCCATGTCCTTCGCCTGGCCCACCGCGCGTTCCGACGCATTGGTCAACTCGGCCGCCTGCAATCTCAGCGCGGCGCCGATCTCGTCCGACATCTCCAACGCCCGCGTCGTCGCTTGATCGAGCTCGGCGGTCTGGAGCCCGACCGAATTCTCCATCGCCCGGTGCTGCTCGTCGAACCGGTCGGCGAGGTTCGATAGCGCCCGCGCCTGGTCGCCGAGCGTGTCGTGCATGCCCTTCGATTCGACCGCCGCCCGCTCGGAGACGTCGCTGAGCGCCTCGGTCTGGCGGCGCAGGGTGTCGGTCAGCCCGCCGACGTCGACCGCCGCCTTGTCGCTGGCGCGGGTCAGCTCGTCGGCCTGCTCCTTGAGGGCTTCCGAGACGGTGCGGATGCGCGCCTCGGCTTCCTCGGCCGGATAGGTCAGGAGCTCGAGCTGGCGGCGCAGCACCTCGGTGTGGCGACGGACCTCCTGGTCCTGCCGAAGATAGGAAATCGCCAACCACAGGAAGGCGAGCGGTGTCGCGAACCCGGCAAACAGCGCACCGAGCTCGTGCGGCAGCATCAGGGCCGCGAAGTCCCAGCCGAGGGTGGTATCGACGTAGTAGGCGGAGAGCGCGATCCACACCGCTGACAAGCCCAGGCCGACCGCGAGCAGCCGGCGCCAAATCCGCGTGGCGCGCGCGCTGGTCGCTTCCAGCTCGGCGGGGTCGGGCCCCTTGGCGTGCCGCCCAGAGCGCGGCAGTTCCGTGACGTTCGCCGGCATGGGTCGAGAGCCTACGCTATTCTAACAAAAAGATAAATTCGCATTTAATACCAAGGGTCATAGATAAAGACCCTTGGTATTACTCCGCCGCCGCCAAGCGCTGGCGCTGGACCAGTTGCAGGACCTCGGAGGCGGCGATCGGGATGTTGGTGCCGGGGCCGTAAATCGCCGCAACACCCGACTCGAGCAGGAATTCATAGTCCTGCGGCGGGATCACGCCGCCGCAGACGACGACGATCTCCTCCGAGCCCATGTCCTCGAGCGCCGCCACCAGTTCCGGCACCAGGGTCTTGTGGCCCGCCGCCTGCGAGGAGACGCCGATCACGTGGACGTCGTTCTCGACCGCCTGGCGGGCGGCCTCGTCCGGGGTCTGGAACAACGGCCCGACATCGACGTCGAAGCCGATATCGGCGAACGCGGTGGCGATCACCTTGGCGCCGCGGTCGTGGCCGTCCTGGCCGAGCTTGACCACCAGCATGCGCGGCCGGCGGCCGTCCGCGGCGGCGAAGGCCTCGACGTCGGCCTTGATCTTGGCGAACCCCTCGTCGCCGTCATAGGCCGAGCCGTAGACCCCGGTGATCGAGCGCGTCACCGCGCGGTGGCGGGTGAAGACCTTCTCGAGCGCGTCCGAGATTTCGCCGACCGTGGCGCGCGCCCTTGCCGCCTCGATCGAGGCCTCGAGCAGATTGCCGTTGCCGCCGCCGGCCAGCGTGGTCAGCGCGTCGAGCGCGGTGCGGCACGCCGCCTCGTCGCGGTTGGCGCGGATTTTCTCCAGCCGTTCGACCTGCTGTTTGCGGACCCGGGTGTTGTCGATGTCGAGGATCTCGACCTCGTCCTTGACCTCGGGCTGGTACTTGTTGACCCCGACGATGACCTCCTCGCCGCGGTCGATGCGCGACTGGCGCCGGGCCGCGGAGTCCTCGATCCGCAGTTTCGGCATGCCGGCCTCGACCGCCTTGGTCATGCCGCCGAGGTCCTCGACCTCGTCGATCAGCCGGGTCGCCTCGCGGATCAGGCTCGCGGTCAGGCTCTCGACGTAATACGAGCCGGCGAGCGGGTCGACCACGTGGGTCACCCCGGTCTCCTCCTGCAGGATCAGCTGGGTGTTGCGCGCGATCCGCATCGAAAACTCGGACGGCAACGCCATCGCCTCGTCGAACGAGTTGGTGTGCAGCGACTGGGTGCCGCCGAGCACGCCGGCCAGCGCCTCGACGGTGGTGCGGACGACGTTGTTGTAGGGGTCGTGCTCGGTCAGCGACACGCCCGAGGTCTGGCAGTGGGTGCGCAGCATCAGCGAGCGTGGGTCGCGGGGCTTGAACTTGTCCTGCATTAGGCTGGCCCAGAGCTGGCGCGCGGCGCGCAGCTTGGCGACCTCCATGAAGAAGTTCATGCCGAGGCAGAAGAAAAACGACAGCCGCGGCGCGAAGGCGTCAATGTCGAGCCCCTTGGCCGCCGCCGCGCGGACGTACTCGATGCCGTCGGCGAGCGTGAAGGCGAGCTCCTGGACGCACGTGGCGCCGGCCTCCTGCATGTGATAGCCCGAGATCGAGATCGAGTTGTAGCGCGGCATGTGCCGGGCCGTGTGCTCGATGATGTCGGCGACGATCCGCATCGAGGGCTCGGGCGGGTAGATATAGGTGTTGCGGACCATGAACTCCTTCAGGATGTCGTTCTGGATCGTGCCCGCGAGGTCCTTTTGGGCGACGCCCTGCTCCTCGCCGGCGACGATGAACATCGCCAACACCGGCAGCACCGCGCCGTTCATGGTCATCGAGACGGTCATCTTCTCGAGCGGGATGCCGTCGAACAAAATCTTCATGTCCTCGACCGAATCGATCGCCACCCCGGCCTTGCCGACATCGCCGACCACCCGTGGATGGTCGGAATCGTAGCCCCGATGGGTGGCCAGATCGAAGGCGACCGACAGGCCCTTCTGGCCGGCCTTGAGATTGTCGCGATAGAATTGGTTCGAGTCCTCGGCGGTCGAGAATCCGGCGTATTGACGCACGGTCCATGGCCGGCCCGCATACATGGTGGCGCGCGGGCCGCGCACATAGGGCGGAAAGCCCGGCAACCCGCCCAAATGGGCGATCGAGTCCAGATCGGCCGCGGTATGGAGCGGCTTGACGGAAATGCCTTCCGGAGTGGTCCGGCTCAGGTCCTCGAGCGAGCGGCCCTTGAGGTCCCGGGCCGCGA
>JASLSL010000217.1 GCA_030743445.1 Alphaproteobacteria bacterium | reverse complement strand
TGCTCTACCGGGTGAGCTGGCCCGACGAGTTGATCATTCGCGGCACGCTCGACGATATCGGGGCGAAGGTGCGCGCGGCGAAACTCACCCGCACCGCCATCATCATCGTCGGCCGCGTCCTAGAGGGGTCGGAAGCGCAGGACAGCCGCCTCTACAGCCCCGACCACGTCCACATTTTCCGCCACGGCTGTTAGGGCGATGCGAGGCGATGCCGATTCATTCCGCTTGTAGCGCACGGGCCTCGGAGAACGAGATCAGCTTCCGCTGGCCTTCGTCCCAAAGTCGAAGCCTCATGCACACGAAGCTCTGCAAAAGTGTCAGGCGTCTGATCTTGGCGAGCTCGGGGAAGTCGCGCAGGACCTGCGGCAGGCGATAATACGGAATGCGGCTGCAGAGGTGATGCACATGGTGCACGCCGATATGGGCGGTGATCCAGCTCAGAACGCCGGGCAAATCGTAATGCGAGCTGCCATAGAGCGCGGCGTCGTGCCTTTTCCAGGCATGATCCTCATCCCAGGAGGTATCTTCGAATTGATGCTGGACGTAGAACAGCCAAACGCCGATCGAGGCGGCAAGAAGGGTGATCGGAATTTGCACGAGCAGGAAGGGACCAGCACCGAGAAAATAGATCATGACGCCGGCCACGAGAGCTATCGTGACGTTTGTTCCCATGGCGCTGATCCAAAACCGCCGATCGCCGCGGGTAAACCCGAGCGGCAGGCGATTCCGGAGGAAGAAGTGGTAGGCGGGCCCAACCCCGAACATGATAATGGGGTGGCGATAGAGTCGATAAGCAATGCGACGGAAGCGCGGCAACGCTCGATACTCTCTCACCGTCAACGTGTCGATGTCGCCGGTCCCGCGCTTACCGAGGTTGCCCGATGTTGCGTAATGGATCGCATGGCTGCGCCGCCAAACATCGTATGGCGTCAGCACCAACACCCCAAGAACACGCCCGACCCAATCGTTGAAGACCCTCCGGCGGAAAAAAGCACCATGCCCGCAGTCGTGCTGGATCAAGAAAAGACGCACCAGGAACGCAGCCGCCGGCACGCTGATGGCAAGGGTCAGCCAGTAGCTGATTGAAAGTGCCCACCAGGCAGCCACCCAAAGCACGACAAAGGATACGTAGGTTACGAACAGCTCGAGCAAGCTGCGCATGTGATCGGGCTCGCGATATCGAGCCAGCGCCTTCACCAAGTCACGGGCCGGCGTTGAGTTTCCTTCGGACTGTGCCTCTTGGTGCATGTAATCCATTCGATAGGAGCCCCATCACGTTGTGAACATCGGATCACCGGGAAAGTGCAATAAGCCAGTATGCGAATCCGATCAATCGTTATGTCTGCTCCCGGACAATCCACGACACGGGCAGGCGTGACCGGCACCTTCGATTCACTGTCCGAAGCAAACATCCGAGATGCCGTTCGGGTACGGTTTATATGAGTAAGGGCCTAAAATGCGGCCTCGACCCAACGGACCGCAGGTTCGACCGCGTCGACAACGTCTCCTTCGGGCGCCGGCGGGCGGCGGATCATGACCACCGGCAGGCCGAGCACGCGGGCCGCGCTGAGCTTGCCCCGAGTCGCCGCCCCACCGCTGTTCCTCGAGACGACGAGGTCGATCTCGTGCCGCTCGAGCAACGCCAGTTCATTGTCATGGGGGAAGGGGCCGCGCCCGACGATCGCCTCGTGTGCGCCGAGCGGGACGTCGTCGCCAAGCGGCTCGATCGTCCGCAGCAGGAACCAAACGCCCTCGCACTCGGCGAAACACCCCAAGTCTTGCCGCCCGACGCTGAGAAACACTCGGTTCCCGAGCGCGGCCAAACCAGACGCTGCTTCCTCGGGCGACGCGACGTCGATCCAATTGTCGCCGGCCTCCGGTTGCCATTGCGGACGCGCCAGGACGAGGCGCGGCGTTCTCGTCTCGGCGCAGGCGGCAGCCGCGTTGGCGCTGATCCGAGCCGCGAAGGGATGGGTCGCATCGATCGCCAGGGCGATATTTTCCGAGCGCAAATACTTCGCCATGCCCACGGCACCGCCGAATCCACCGACCCGAAGCCGTCCCCTCGGTTGGGCCGGCGTCGACGTCCGGCCGGCGAGCGAAGTCACGACATCGAAGCGGCCGTCGAGCGCTGCCGCGAGATCGAGCGCGTCGCGCGTGCCCCCGAGAATAAGCACCGCGGCTTTGTCAGCCATGCGCGCGCCCGGCGAGATTTCCGGCCCGGTCGAAGATCAAGACCTCGACCTCGGTCTCGTCCGACAGTAGGCCGGCCGCCACGTCCCTGGCGCGCCGGGCGAGCTCGTCGGCGATCGGGATTTGCGCTTCGATGCAAATCTGCATGACCTGGCGCGCCGTGTTGGCGTCGCGTATCCGGGCCTGAAGCGCCGGGTCCGCGTCCAAATCCGCCGCGAGGTCCGCCAGCCAGTCGAAATCGACCTGGCTGCGACCCGAGTGAAGATCGAGGAAACCCGCCGCGAGCTTCGCGATCTTCGCCACACCACCGGCGATCGTCACACGCGCTACGGGATGGTCGCGAAGGTATTTCAACATGCCGCCGGCGAAGTCGCCCATGTCGATCAGGGCCTGCTCCTCGAGGTCGTACAGCGCCGCGACGGCCGCCTCCGAGGTCGAGCCGGTGGAGCCGGCGACATGGTCTATCCCGGCCGCCCGGGCGACGTCGATCCCCTGGTGGATCGAATGAATCCAGGACGAGCACGAGAACGGTATGACGATCCCGGTGGTGCCGAGGATCGACAGTCCGCCGACGATGCCGAGCCGCCCGTTCATCGTTTTCTCCGCCATCGCCTCGCCGCCGGGAATGGAGATTTCGATTTCCACGTCCCCGACGACACCGAATCGATCGGCGACGTCGGCGATCGCCTCCTCCATCATGCGCCGCGGGACGGGGTTGATCGCGGGCTCGCCGACCGCGAGCTCCAGGCCTTCGCGCGTGACGGTGCCGACCCCCTCGCCGGCGACGAAGGTGACGCCGCTCCCCGGCGGCGACCGACCTACCCGAACCATGACCAAGGCGCCGTGGCTGACGTCCGGGTCGTCGCCGGCGTCCTTGACGATACCGGCGGCGGTGGTGTCCTGGCCGAGCTCGTGCTTCGCGAGGGCGAAACTCGGCGTCTGGCCCTTCGGCAAGGCGATCTCGACGGGATCCGGAAAGGCGCCCGAGAGAAGTGCGGTATAGGCGGCCCGTGCCGCGGCGGTGGCGCAGGCGCCCGTCGTCCAACCGCGCCGCAAGGGACCATCCGGTTTGCGTGTCATGGCCGGTTTGCGTGCCATGCCGGGAATTTATCGGCTTTGCCGCCTCTTTGCCCAGGGTGTAGATTGCGCCGATGATCGACGACCGGTTTTCCCTGCCATCGCTGGAACCCGGCTGGGTCTGGCTCGCCGGCGCGGGTCCGGGCGATCCGGGCTTGCTGACACTTTATGCCGTCCGGGGCCTCGAGCAGGCGGACGTCATAATTTACGACGCACTGGTGAGCCAGGAGGTGCTGTCCCTCGCGGCCGAGGGGACGGCATTGGAGTATGCCGGCAAGCGCGGCGGCAAGCCGTCGCCGAAGCAGGCCAATATCTCCCACCGGCTGATCCAGTTCGCGCGCGAGGGCAAAAGGGTGCTGCGCCTAAAGGGTGGCGATCCCCTGATCTTCGGCCGCGGCGCCGAGGAAGCCATGGCGCTGGTCGAAGCCGGGGTCGACTTCCGCATCATTCCGGGCGTCAGCGCCGGGGTCGGCGGTCTCGCCTATGCGGGTATTCCGCTGACCCACCGCGACACCAATTCTTCCGTGACCTTCGTTACCGGCCACAACGCCTCCGGCGTGGTGCCGGACAGCGTCGATTGGTCCGCCGTCGCCAAGGGCTCGAACGTCATCGTCGTCTATATGCCGCTGAAGCACCTGGCGAACATATCGGCGAAGTTGATCGCCGGCGGGCGCGATAGGGAAGAGCCCGTCGCAGTGATCTCCAAGGCGACGACCAGCGAGCAACGGGTGTTGGAGACGACGCTGGGCCGCTGCGCGGTGGAAGCGGAGCGAGACGGGTTGGAGCCCCCGGCTATGTTCGTGGTCGGCGAGGTCGTTCGGTTGCGGGCCAGCCTCGACTGGCTCGGCGCGTTGGCGGGCAAGCGGTTGATCGCGAATCCCCTCGGCTCGAGCACCCTGCCCGAGACCGGTTGAACGCATGGAGTCGGCGCCACGCGGGC
>JASLSL010000216.1 GCA_030743445.1 Alphaproteobacteria bacterium | reverse complement strand
AGATCGATGGTGTGGCCAACCGTCAGGCCTGCATGGTCGAGGTGCGGAACGGCATGGCGGTGCGCCGCCAGCACGGCAAGCGCGGGCTCGGCGAATGACGGACGCCTGCGACCTCATCGTGATCGGCGCCGGGCCGGCGGGACTCGCCTCGGCGACCCTCGCGGCGGAGCTCGGGCTCTCGGTCGTGGCGATCGACGAGCAAGGAACGCCGGGCGGCCAAATCTACCGCAACGTCGAGGCGGTCGACCGGGCCGAGTTCGAGCCGATTCTGGGCGAGGAATATTTCGCCGGTGCCGAACTGGCGGAAAAATTCCGCGCCGCCGGTGTCGACTATAGGGCGGGTGTGGCGGTGTGGCGGGTCGATCCGGACGGCAGCATGGCATGGTCCGACGGCGAGAAGGCCGGCGTCGCCAAGGGGCGCCGGATCATCGCCGCGACCGGCGCCATGGAGCGGCCGATGCCGATCCCGGGCTGGACCCTGCCGGGGGTGATGGCCGCCGGGGCGGCGCAGACCCTGCTGAAATCGGCCGGCATGGCGCCGCGCGGCCGGGTCGTGATCGCCGGCAGCGGGCCGCTGATGCTGCTGGTGGCCCAGCAGCTCCACGCCGCGGAGGCCGAGATCGTCGCGGTCGTCGATACCACCCGGTTCGGCGCATGGTTCAAGGCCGCCCCCCACGTACCGCGGGCGTTCCGCGCCTCGGATCAGCTCGCCAAGGGTTCCGCGATGATCAATCGTGTCCGCGCGATAGGCGCGCAGGTCTACTGGTGGGCGCACAGCATCGAGGCCAAGGGGCGCGGCAAGCTCGAAAGCGTCGCCTTCACCGCGAGCGGCGCCGCGCGCGAGATCGAGGCCGACATGCTGCTGCTGCACGAAGGCGTGGTGCCGAACACCCAGCTCACCCGCCAGGTCGGCTGCGATCACGAATGGTATCCGGTGCAGCGCTACTGGCGCCCGGTGGTCGACCATTGGGGTGCGACCAGCGTCGAGACCCTGGCGGTCGCGGGCGACGGCGGCGGCATCTTCGGCGCCGAGGCGGCGGCGATCGCCGGCCGCCTCGCGGCGTTGGATGCGGCCTTCCGGCTCGGCGCGATCGACGAGGCCATGCGCGACGACCAGGCGAAGACGCTGCGCCAGGATTACCACCGCGCCACGGCGTTGCGCCCCATGCTCGACCGGCTCTACGCGCCCGACCCGAAGGCCGTGGCGCCGGCGGACGACGCGACTCTGGTCTGCCGCTGCGAGGAGATCACCGCGGGCGACATCCGCGAGGCGGTCCGGCTCGGCGCCACCGGTCCGAACCAGCTCAAGGCCTTCACCCGCTGCGGCATGGGCCCGTGCCAGGGACGGATGTGCGGGCTCGCGGTCTCGGAAGTGATCGCCGCCGAGCGCGGCCGGCCGGTCGAGGAGGTCGGCTACTACCGCATCCGCCCGCCCTTGAAGCCGGTGACCTTGGCCGAACTCGCGGCGATGGAGGATTGATATTTTTCAATGGGTTATAAAATGGGGACAGTCCCCATTTTGAGCGATCAGGAGGAACAATGGCGAAGTCGACCGTGCTGTCCTTCGCCCTAGGTGCTGCGGGTCAAGCGTCGAACTATGCCGAATTCTTGCTCGAGCGGATGAACGTCGCGAAGTCTTGACTTGGAGCCGGATATCAGCGGCTAGCGGCACGGGCGCGGCGCGCCCAATCTTCGGCCTTGGCGTCGTCGGGAGGCTGACCCAAGCCACCTTCGAGGTAGACCGAGGCCAGGAGCCGCATGGCGTAGACGTGGCCGCTCTCGGCCGCCCGGCGGGTCCAGAGAAACGCTTGCGCCGGATCGGCATCGACGCCGATCCCCCGTTCGAAATAGCCCGCCAGATCGAACATCGAAATAGGATCGCCGAGTTCCGCCGCCTTCTGCGTGACGCTTATCGCCTCGGAGATGCGCCCAAGACGGACGTAAATTATGGCCGCCGCCTGATAGGACGGGATATTGCCGGGCCTGAGCCTGATCGCGGTTTCGATCGGCCCGACGGCCTCGCCGTAACGGCGAACGAAGCCCAACGTGCCGGCGAGATCGTAGTGCGCCCGGGCGTCATCGGGTAAAAGCGCCACGATCCGGCGCTCGACCTCGACGGCGCCGTTGAAATCCCCGATCGAGCTCAGGCTCGTGCTGAGATTCCGCAGTACCGCGACGTTCCTCGGTACCTCGGCCGCGGCTTTGCGACATGTCTCGACCGAATCCATGGCGCCACTGCCTGCGATGCGGGCACACGTTTCCACGGCGGGCTCCGCGGCAACGACGACCGGCGTCGCAAGCCAAAGTGGCAGCAGAAGGCCGGTCAGAATCCTTGTCCGGTATCGATACCGCATCGAGTCAGTGTCGCATTCCAGGGCGTTCCCTGAAAAGTCCGATCGTCCGATTTCGACGATCGTTCTCTTGTTCCCGAGAGGTGCAACAATCCAGGCGTTTCGCCGAATCGAATTAGGCCGTTTGACGGGCCGGCGGCGGTGCGAATCCGTCCGCCTGATCGAATTCACGAAACCGTTGATGGAATTCGTTTCTCGTGCCGTATAGTTTTCACGGCCGGCGCAATGGATTTCCGCCGCCGGGAAACGGGGGATTACATGGCCAAGCAGGAAACAGCGTTGATCGTCGGCGCCGGCAGGGGGCTCAGCGCCTCGCTGGCGCGGTTGTTCGCGAAGGAAGGCATGCGGGTCGCGCTCGCCGCGCGGGATACCGATAAGCTCGCCGGATTGACGAAGGAAACCAGCGCCAGCGCCTATTGCTGCGACGCCAGCGAGGCCGACGACGTCGCGGCGTTGTTCGAGGCGGTGACCGGCGACCTCGGCGAACCCAATATCGTGGTCTATAATCCGAGCTACCGCGCGCGCGGGCCGGTCATCGAACTCGACCCGGCGGAAGTCCAGAAAGTCCTGATGATTTCCTGCTTCGGCGGGTTCCTCGTCGGCCAGCAGGCGGCCAAGCAGATGGCCGCGCGCGGCAGCGGCACGATCCTCTTCACCGGCGCGTCGGCCAGCGTGAAGGGCTACCCCAATTCCTCGTCCTTCGCGATGGGCAAGTTCGGTCTGCGCGGACTGGTCCAGAGCATGGCGCGCGAGTTGCAACCGAAGGGCGTCCATGTCGCCCACTTCGTGATCGACGGCGGCATCCTGCAGGGGCCGGACGACACCCGCGGCGCCGATCGCGGCGAGGACGGCATGCTGCTGCCGGAAGCAATCGCCGAGACCTATCTCAACATCCACCGCCAGCATCGCAGCGCCTGGACCTGGGAAGTCGAACTCAGGCCGTGGGTCGAAAGCTTCTAGGGAGAATATTGATTAGTTGGTGAAGAACTCGAGTTGCCACTCGATATCTTCCTGCGACATCGGATAGGCGGAACCATCGCGCGCCCGGACGATCGATTGCGGCTTGACCCGGGCGATGACCCGTTGGAGACGCACCGAGGTGCGCACCTTGGGTCCGGCCTTCCACGAGAGCGCCGTGACCGCCTTGCCGCTGCCGGCGCCGAGCATCTTGGCAACGGTCTCGACCGGCAGATCGGCCATCAGGGCAAGCGCCTTGCGGACGAAGACGTGATCGTTGCCGTCGATCGCCTTGCCCATGACCTTGTCGTTCAGCTTGCCCGCGTTGAACATCTTTTCGGCCCGCGTATCGGTGGTGATTTCGAATTCGTCCTCTTGCAGCGCGCCGGAATCGATCCGCTTGCGCACTTTCGTGCGCATTTCGTCGACGGCCTTGGGCTCGACCGTATTTCGCTCGATCAGAGTTTCGAACAGCGAGGCGCTGACGAAGCTGGCGATTCGGCGGATCGTCCGGATCGGCAGGTTGTCGCGGTTGACCAGCGGCGCGTGCCATTCCGTGTGGTCCTCGGCGTCGACCGCCACCATCTCGAGGGTCTTCTTCTTGATCTTGGCAGTCTCGTTGCTCAGTAGTTCGGCGACCGCGCCCACGTCCTTGGTTTCGACGACCGCGTCGGAGACCGTCCCGGACAGGTTTTCGCGCCGCGCGATCGCGGAGAGTGCGCCGCCTTCGATACCCTGGGCCACGATTTCCAACAGGTCCTTGTCGCCCAAGAGCGGCGAGTATTCCAGCACCGGGGCCGAGACGATCAGCTCGACGTCCTCGGCAAGGCGCCGGACCAGCGGCTGCGGCACGTTCTTGGCCCGTTTGATCTCGTCGGAGATGATTCCACGGACCCTGTCGATCTCGTCCCGGGCGAGAATCTCTATGATCTCCAGCGTCATCTTGGAGAGCTGGTCCTTCTGATTTTCCGAGATGTCGGGAATGAGCCGGCCGATCTTTTGCGCCAGCTCGATACGCACTTCTTCGTCCGGGTCCTCGGCAAGGATCAGGTCGGCTTGCAGCGGCGTGCCGTCGTTGTCGGCGATCTCGCGCCGGACCGTGGCGGAATCGTCGGTCGCCAGGTAATAGAGAATTTCGGGCTCCATGTCCTCGTGCATGGCGAGGTCACGGCGCGCCGCGACGTTGCCCTTGGCCATGATGACCTTGGCTTCCTCGTACGTCGGGCGCTGGCCTCTTACTTTCTTGCGCTTGCGACTTCTTTTGCGGCCCAAGACCCACCGCAGCATGGCAAATTCCCTGTGTTTTTTCTCGTTTCGTATTTCAACGCGGCCCGAAGGAAGCGATCGGACGCCTTCGCCGGCCACGCCTATTTAATCCGTTCTATACCTGATTTGACAACCGGAAGAACCGTCAAATCACGTAAATCTCACGATCGACGTCTACTCCAAGCCAGCAAGAACCAAGCCAAGCAGTTCGCCGACCTTGTCCTGCGTGATCCAGCGCACGACGGTGACGATATCGTGGTTCGGCACGACGCAAATCGCGTTGTAGCCCGCACCCAGCGCGAACACGCTGGATGCCGGCGCCTCGGGCGATTGCTCGCC
>JASLSL010000215.1 GCA_030743445.1 Alphaproteobacteria bacterium | reverse complement strand
GTGATACTTGAAACTGCGCCCGGTGAGGTGGCGGCCGTGGGCGAGCAGGGTCGAGGCCAACGTATCGCCGGCGCATCCGGTGTAGCTGGTGTTGTCGAAGGTGATGCGGACCGGCAGGCGGCGGTCGACCCGGCCGCCGCTGTCGGTGCGGAAGCGGCCGGTCATTCCGGCACCTCGGGCTTCCTCGCGCCGACCTTGTAGCTGGCATAGATTTCGTGGCTCACCGTGTGGCGCGCCAGGTTGAACCAACGGCCGCAACCGGCCTCGTGGACCCAGCGCTCGAAGTGGACGCCCTTCGGGTTGGTCTTGTGGAAGAGATAATCCGCCCATTCCTCGTCCGAGAGCTTGTCCGGGTTCTCGGGCCGGGCGATATGCGCCTCGCCACCGAACCTAAACTCGTGCTCGTCGCGCGCGCCGCAATAGGGGCAGGGGATCAGCAGCATTTCAGCCGCTCCTCCCAGCCACAGCGCACAACCCCCTCACCCTCCCGCTTCGCGGGTCCCACCCTCTCCCGCGAGGGGAGAGGGTCAGGCGGCTTCGCCGCCTTGGAGCGGCATGGCGCGAAGCCCCTCTCCCCTGGCGGGAGAGGGGTTTGGGGTGAGGGGGATTGCCTGATAACCACATGCTTGCAAACACCCTCTAGTGCGCCACCGCGGCGGCGAGGTTCTCGTCGATCAGGTTGCCGGACGAGAACCGCTCCAGCGTAAAGGCGGCGTTCAGGGGGTGCGGCGCGTCGTTGGCGATGGTGTGGGCGAAGACGTGGCCCGATCCCGGGATCGCCTTGAAGCCGCCGGTGCCCCAGCCGCAATTGAAATAAAGTCCCTCGATCGGCATCTTGGCGATGATCGGGCTTGCGTCGGGGCAGATGTCGACGATGCCGCCCCACTTCCGCATCATGCGCAGCCGGCTGAAGATCGGGAACATGTCGACGAGGGATTCCATCTGCTCCTCGATCACCATGATCGAGCCGCGCTGGGCGTAAGAGTAGAACAGGTCGGCGGACGCCCCGATCACCAGCTCGCCCTTGTCCGATTGGCTGACGTAGACGTGCACCGTGTTCGACATCAGCACCGTGTTCATGATCGGCTTCAGCGGCTCCGAGACCAGGGCCTGAAGCGGGTGGCTCTCGATCGGCAGGCGCAGCCCGGCCATCGCCGCGAGCACCGAGGAATGGCCGGCCGTCACCACGGCGACCTTCTTCGCCTTGATGGTGCCGCGCGAGGTGTCGACGCCCTGCATCCGGCCGCCCTCGATGCGGAACCCGGTGACCTCGCAGTTCTGGACGATGTCGACGCCGCGGGCGTCCGCACCCCTGGCATAGCCCCAGGCGACCGCGTCGTGGCGCGCGACTCCGGCGTTGCGCTGTAGGCTCGCGCCCAGCACCGGATAGCGGGCGTTCGGCGAGATGTTGACGATCGGGCAGAAGGTCTTGACCTGGCGCGGGTTGAGGAATTCGAGGTCGATGCCCAACAGCCGGTTGGCCACGTGGCGCCGCGCGATCTCCTTCAGGTCGTGCTCGGTGTGCGCCATGTGCAGCAGGCCGCGCGGGCTGAACATGACGTTGTAGTTGAGCTCCTGGCTGAGCGTCTCCCACAGCTTCAGGGCGTGGCCGTAAACCCCGGTGCTCGCGTCCTGCAAATAGTTGGCGCGCACGATGGTCGTGTTGCGCCCGGTGTTGCCGCCGCCGAGCCAGCCTTTCTCGACCACCGCGACGTTGGTGATCCCATGCTCCTTGGCGAGGTAGTAGGCGGTGGCGAGGCCGTGCCCGCCGGCGCCGACGATCACCACGTCGTATTCCGGCTTGGGGTCGGGGCTGCGCCAGACCTTCTGCCAGCCCCTGTGGTAGTCCAGCGCGTTGCGCGCGAGCGAGAAGATCGAGTATCGCGACACGGGTCCGGTGGCTCCCCTGTATCGCCGCGGCGGTTTGCCGTGGCCGCCCTTCAATGGGGCGAATTCCCTTCGACCATAGCGGATCGCGTGGTCCCGGCAAACCATCGTTCGATGGTCGGATTTTCGGTTTTACTGTCTTCGGACTTGATATTTTCGTCGCGTTGCGTATTTATCAATCAAACGATTGTTTAATAATCATTGGAAAACGTGCAAGCCTATAGGAGTACCGCTCGTGAACGAGCCTCTCGATCCGATGCCGCCGGCCGCCGACGGGTCCGCGGAGACCCCGGCGAAATCCCGCCAAAAAAGAAAAGGGAAGACCAAGGGCAAGCGGCGTGGCCGGCCGGGCGGCGAGGAAAGCCGGGCGCGGATCCTAGACGTCGCCGGACACCTGTTCGCCGAGCGCGGCTTCAACGGCGTGTCGACCCGCGAGCTGGCACGCGCGGCGAACGCCAACGTCTCGGCCATCGCCTATTACTTCCATGGCAAGAGCGGGCTCTACCACGCGGTCCTGCGGCAACTGGTCGCGGACACCGATCCGATCTTCCACCCGGTGATCGAGCACCTCGACCGCGAGGTCAAGGCGGCCGAGGGCGACCGCAAGAAGCTGGCGGTGATAGCGGCATGGCTGGTTGCGGGGTTGCTGCGGGCGCTGCTGTCGAACGAGCGGATGCGCTGGCAGATGGGACTGATGCTGCGAGAGTTCCATCAGCCCTCGAAGGAATTCCAGATGCTGCTCGACGACCGCATCCACCCGATGCACGACGCCGTGGCGCGGTTGGTCGCCGCGGTCACCGGGGGCAAGCCGAAATCGCCGGAAACCCTGTTGTTCACCATATCGGTGATCGGCCAGTGCATGACCTTCGGCGCGGTGCGCAATCTGGTTTTCGCCCGGCTCGACTGGGACGATTACACACCCCAAAAGGTCGAGACGGTGGTGGTTAGCGTGGTGCGTTCGGTGCTCGCCATGCTCGAGTTGCCCCAAGTGTCCGCGCCGCCCGAATCTACCGTCGGGGGAGGTGAATGATGCGCAAGAACCTGCTTCGTATCGGCCTGCCGCTGGCGATCCTCGCGATCGGCCTGTCCTTCGCCGGATATCTGCGCGCGACCCGGCCGCAGCTCGAGCCGCGCCAGGCGCAGGAGCGGGTCTGGACCGTCGCCGCGGTGGCGGTCGAGATCATCGACGCTCGACCGGAGATGCGGCTCTATGGCGAGATCGTCTCGGGACGCACTATCGACCTCCGCCCCAAGGTCTCCGGCACCGTCGTTCTGGCGAGCCCGGCCCTAGTCGAGGGCGGCGTCGTGCGCAAGGGCGAGGTGTTGATCGCGATCGACCGCTTCGACTACGAGTCCGCGGTCGCCGAACGCGAGGCCGAGCTCGCCGAGGCCAAGGCGCAGCGCGCCGAGATCGAGGCCGACCTCGCCGGCGCGCGGGCCCTGCTGAAACGCGACAAGGAGCAGGAAGAGATTCGCACCCGCGACGTCCAGCGCCGCGAGCGGCTGCGCGGGTCCGGCGCCGGGTCGGTCAAGGCGCTCGACGACGCCAAGCTTGCGGCCAGCGAGGCGGTCCAGCGCCGCATCGACCGCGAGAAGTCGATCAAGCGAAACGGCGCCGAGATCAAGCGGCGCAAGGCAGTGGTCGACCGCCTCGAGGTCGCCCTGAAGCGCGCCCGCCACGATTTGGAGGATACGCGGATTGTCTCCCCGTTCGACGGTTTCATCGTCGGGGTCGAGACCGCCGAGGGCAAATGGGTCAATACCGGTGACAAGATCGCGGGACTGATCGACGCCGGGCGGCTCGAAGCCAAGTTCCACGTCAACCGGACCCGCTTCCGGCGCCTGCAGGAGGGCGGCGGCTACAACCAGCGCGACGCCAAGGTATTGTGGCGCGGTCGCGCCGGGGCCGCGCCCTGGGACGCGGTGATCGAGCGCACCGGCGGCGAGGTCGATCCGGCCTCGGGTGGCGTCAATCTCTATGCCCGGATCAAGATCGGCGGCGCTGAGACGGTGTTGCGGCCCGGCGCATTCGTCGAGGTCGCGGTTCCCGACCGTATCTTCGAGAAGGTGGTTCGCCTGCCCGCCGCCGCGTTGCACGATGGCGCCAAGGTCTACGCGGTCGTCGGTGAGCGGCTCGAGGCCCGAGCCGTAGAGTTCGTCGCGCGCGACGGCGGCGGTGTCCTGATCAGGGGCAACCTGGAGGCCGGCGACCGGATCGTCACTACCCGCTTTCCGGAGATTGGCCCCGGCCTAAAGGTGAGGGTGCAGTAACGATGGGCGATCTGGTCGGCCTGTTCGCGCGGCATCGGACCGCGGCCAATTTGCTGATGGCGTTGATGATCATCAGCGGGCTGTTCGCGCTCAGCCGGATGAACACCCAGTTCTTCCCCGACTTCGGCATCGACGTGGTCTCGACCAGCGTCGAGTGGTCGGGCGCCAGTGCCGAGGACGTCGACGTCAACATCGTCCAGGCGATCGAGCCCGAAGTGCGTTTCCTCGACGGCGTCAAGCACGTGCGCTCGACCTCGGTCGAGGGGCTGGCGACAGTCATCGTGGAGTTCGAACCCGGCACCGACATGCAGTCGGCGCTCAACAACGTCGAGACCGCGGTCGGCCAGGTGACGACCCTGCCGGAGGACAGCGAGACGCCGGAAACCCGGCGCTTCGTGCGCTACGACACGATCAGCCGGCTCGTCATCTCGGGCCCCTATCCGGAGACCTCGCTCAAGGCCATCGCCAAGCGTATCCGGGACGGGTTGTTGGAGCGTGGCGCCGACAAAGTCGACCTGTTCGGCGCGCGGGACGAGGAAATCTGGGTCGAGATCCGCCCCGAGACCCTGCTCGAACTGAACCTGATGCTCGGCGACATCGCCGAGCGTATCCGCGAGACCTCGCAGGACCTGCCGTCGGGCGATACCGCCGGCTCGGTCGAGACGCAGATCCGCAGTCTCGGCCTGCTGAAGGACGCCGAGAGCATGGGCGGCGTCGAGGTCCGGGCGCTGGAGAACGGCGAGAAGATTTACCTCCGCGACATCGCCGCGATCAGCGAGAGTTTCGATGAGGACGGCCCCATCGCGCGGCGCAACGCCATGCCCGCGATCGAGATTCACATCCGCCGATCGGTCAACGCCGATGCGCTGGCGCTCGCCGACACGGTCAACGCCTACCTCGAGGAATTGTTGCCGACCCTGCCGGCGAACCTGACCGTCGAGCAATATGACATCCGCGCCGATTTGATCCGCAGCCGTATTCAGTTGTTGCTCGAGAACGGGGCGAGCGGCCTGGTCCTGGTCCTGATCGTGCTGTTCATCTTCCTCAACGCCCGGGTCGCGTTCTGGGTCGCGCTCGGCATTCCGACGGCGATCCTGGCGACCATGACGGTGATGCTGTTGACCGGCCAGTCGATCAACATGGTCAGCCTGTTCGGCATGATCTTGGCGCTCGGCATCGTGGTCGACGACGCCATCGTGGTCGGCGAGCACGCCGCCACCCAGCGGCGCAAGGGGCTCAGTGCTCTCGATGCGGCCGAGACCGGGGCGCGCCGCATGGGCGCACCGGTGATGTCGTCCTCGCTGACCACGATCGCCGCCTTCATTCCGCTGCTGGTGATCTCGGACATCATCGGCCAGATCATCACCGGTATTCCCTTCGTCGTCATCGCGATGATCGCCGCCAGCCTGATCGAGTGCTTCCTGGTACTCCCCGGCCACATGCGCGAGGCCCTGAGCCACGAGGCGCGCCGGGTCTGGCGACCGAGGGAATGGTTCGAGGGCAGGTTCGAGGCCTTCCGCTACGGCGTATTCCGGCGCACCGTGGCGCTTGCCGTCGAATGGCGTTACGCCACCGTGGCGGTTGCGCTTGCCGCCCTGATCTCGTGCGTCGGCATGGTCCAGGGCGGTCGTCTCGGCTTCGTCTTCTTTCCGGCCCCCGAGGCGGACAAGATCTACGGCAACGCACAGATGGTCGCCGGCACGCCGCGGCCGCAGACCATCGCCATGTTGGATGAGATCGAGCGCGCGCTCCATGCCGCGACCGGGAAGCTTGTCGGGCCGGACAACGATCTCGCGAAGATAAGCGTGATGAAGGTCGGTACCGCGGTCGGCCGCGCCGGCATCGCGTTGCCGTCGGGCGACCATATCGGCGGCGTGGTGGTCGAGCTCAAGCCGTCCGACGAGCGCACTGTCCGGACCGACGAGTTCGTCGCCGCCTGGCGCAAGGAAATCCGGCCGATGGCCGGGCTCGACACGGTGGTCATCGCAGCCGCCCGCGGCGGCCCGCCAGGACGCGAGGTCGACGTGCGGCTCTCGGGCGGTTCGGTCGCCGGGCTGAAAGCGGCCTCGAAGGAGACCCAAGCATTGCTCGCGCTCTATCCGGGC
>JASLSL010000214.1 GCA_030743445.1 Alphaproteobacteria bacterium | reverse complement strand
CGGCGCGCTTCTCGGCACCGGCAGCGTATTTATCCTGTTCCCGATTTGGCAGGCCGCCTTCGCCTATTGCTTCGCCCGCGGTTTTCCGCCGGCGGCCTCCCCCGAGGCCCGGAACTCATAAGCTAGCTAATACGAGCGCGGCAGGCCCAGCACCCGCTCGGCAATGTAGTTCTTGATCATCTGCGGGCTGACCGGGGCGATGCGGGCGATCATGACTTCGCGTAGCAGGCGCTCGACGTGGAACTCCTTGGCGTAGCCCATGCCGCCATGGGTCAATATCGCGTTGGTGCAGGCCTTGAAGCCGGCCTCGGCCCCCAGGTACTTGGCCGCGTTGGCCTGGGCGCCGCATTCCTCGCCGGCGTCGTAGAGTGCCGCCGCCTGCATGGTCATCAGGTAGGCCGCCTCGAGCTCCATCCAGCACTCGGCCAAGGGGTGGGCGACGCCCTGGTTCTGGCCGATCGGGCGGTCGAAGACGACGCGGTCCTGGGCGTACTTGGCAGCCCGGTCGAGCGCCAGTTGCCCGATCCCGACGGCCTCGGCGCCGACCAGGATGCGCTCCGGGTTGAGGCTGTGGAGCAGGTAGCGGAAGCCCTTGCCCTCCTCGCCGATGCGGTCCTCGAGCGGCACCGGCAGGCCGTCGATGAAGACCTCGTTGGAATCGACCGCAGCGCGGCCCATCTTCGGGATCAGGCGAACATCGCAGTATTCGCGGTCGAGGTCGGTGAAGAACAGGCTGAGGCCGTCGATCGGCTTCTCGCACTCCTCGACCGGCGTGGTGCGCGCGATCAGCAGGATCTTGTCGGCGACCTGCGCGGTCGAGGTCCAAACCTTCTTGCCGTTGACCACGTAGCCGTTGCCGCTCGGCTCGGCCTTGGTCTTGAGGGCCGCGGTGTTGAGCCCGGAATCCGGCTCGGTCACGCCGAAGCAGGACTTGATCTTGCCCTGGATCAGGTCGGGCAGGAAGCGCTGCTTCTGCTCCTCGTTGCCGAACACGACGATCGGGTGCGGCCCGAAGATGTTGAGGTGGATCGCCGAGCACGCGCTCATCGCCCCGCCGGCCTTGGCCACCGTGTGCATCAGGACCGCGGCCTCGGTGACGCCGAGGTCGGCGCCGCCGTACTCCTCGGGCATCGCGATGCCGAGCCAGCCGGCGTCCGCCATGGCGCGGTAGAAATCCTCGGGGAACTCGCCGGTGCGGTCGTGCTCGAGCCAATAGTCGTCCTCGAACCCGGCGCAGAGCCGGTCCACGTTCTCGCGGATCGCCTCTTGTTCTTGCGTTAAAGCGAAACTCATCTCGACTCTCCCTGCTCTTAAGCTAGATATGCGACCGAGGCGACGTGGCAATCGCCGACGATCTTGCCGTCGCCGTTGAGCGCCCGCAATTCGGCGAGCTTGCCCTCGGCGCCGCGCCGGCCGACGACGGCGATCGAGTCGTCCCAGAACACCGGGCGCAGGAACCGCAAGGTGACGTCGAGCTCGCCCGGCACACCGTCGGCAGCCAACCCTTCCAGGAGGAAATTGACCGTCTGGTTGCCGGCGATGATCGGCGCGCGGAAGCCGAATTCCTTGGCGTAATCAGGCTCCAGGTGAATTTTGTTTTGCGAGCCCTCGCAATAGCCGAGGGTGGTCTCGGGCGTGCATTGCTTCCTGGCCAAGACCTCGAAGCCGGCGTCGTCGGGTGGCGCGGCCTTGCCCTTGCGGCCGCCCGGTTGCGGGACGCGCGCCGGGTCGATCATCAGCACATCGGGCTCGACGGTGACGACGACCTCGCCATCCGCGTCGCGGTATTCCCACCGGCTCTTCAGCACCCACCCGCGGAGCGCGTCCTCGACCGCCACGTACTCGCCGGTCATGGCCAAGGTCTCGCCGAGCGGCACCGGCCGCGCCTGCCGGATGCGGTGGACCGTGTGGACGATGCCGTTCTCGGGATGGCAGGCGGTGATCGCGTCCGTGTTGAGCGTAATCGGCCGGCGGGCGATGAAGGTCGGGTCGACATACTCGCCATAGACCGCCTCGTCGATGTCGCAGTAGCCGTGCTTCTCGCGCTGCTCCGCCGCCGTCATCGCGAAGTCCTCACCGGGAAAGCGATAGCCCGCCTCGACCCGGTAATCCGAATTTTCCTCGGGTGCCGCTTGCCCTGACATGCCTCGCTCCCGCTTGCGGTTATTCCTTTGCGCCTAGCTTAGCCGGTCGAAACCGGCCCCGACAGGGGTAACGATGTCGCGGGGCCGCGCTGGGCGATTGCCTTTGCCGTGCGATTGCGATACCCCCGGCAGGCGACCACAAGGGAGACGTCTATGACCAGACCGCTCGAGGGAATCCGCGTGATCGAGCTCGGCACGCTGCTCGCCTCGCCGTTTTGCACGTTGCTGCTCGGCGACTTCGGCGCCGACGTGATCAAGCTGGAATCGGAGGCCGGCGACGACACGCGCAACTACCCGCCGACCTATCCCGGCACCGACATATCGGCGTTCTACGTCGCGATCAACCGCGGCAAACGCAGCATTTGCCTCGACCTGAAGAAACCGGGCGGCAAGGAGGCGGCGCTGAAGCTTTGCGCGACCGCCGACGCGGTGGTCGAGAATTTGCGCCTCGGCGTCGCCGACCGGCTCGGCGTCGGCTACGAGGCGGTCAAGGCGCGCAACCCCAAGATCGTCTATTGTTCGATCTCGGGCTTCGGGCACATGGGGCCGCGCGCGGGCGAGCCGGCGATGGAGCTGTTGATGCAGGCCTATTCGGGCCAGATGAGCATGATGGGCCACGAAGGCGGGCCGCCGGCGCGCTATGGCAGCTCGATGACCGACCTTTCGACCGGGCTCTATTCCGCGCTCGGCATCGTCTCGGCGATCCACCACCGGGACCGGACCGGCGAGGGCACATACGTTCGCACCTCGTTGTTGGAAACCCAGGCGGCGTTGATTTCGTATTGGTGGCCGACCATGCAGGCGACCGGCGAGGTGCCGGGCCGGATGGGCTCGGGCCATCCGATGCTGACCCCCTACCAGTCGTTCGCGGCCAAGGACGGCGACGTCATCATCGGCGTCGTCAGCAACCACATGTTCGCCGGCGTGACCAATGCCATGGGCCAGCCGGAGCTCGCCGACGACCCGCGCTTCAAGACCAACGCCGACCGGCTCGAGCATCGCGACGAGATCGTCACCATCATCGGCGAGTTCTGCGCCGCGCGCACCCGCCGGCAAGTCGCCGACGCGATGCGCGCGGAGGGCGTGCCGGCGACGCCGGTCAACACACTCGCCGACATCCTGGCCGAAGAGCAGATGCAGGCGATGGGCGGCCTCGCCTCGGTCGACCAGCCCGGCGTCGGCCCGGTCGACGTGGCGCGCCAGGCGCTGTGGTTCGACGGCGAGCAGTCGGGCAATATGCGCCCCGCCGCTTCGCTCGGCGAGCACGGCCGCGAGGTGCTGCAAGAAGCGGGCCTGGGCAAGGACGAGATCGAGACGCTGATCGCCGACGGCACCCTGTTGAAGACCTGACGCCGTCTCGCTCCGGGGAGGGGTACATGTTCAAGGGATTCGAGAATAAGCGCATCGCGACAAGCGGCGCCGAGATCAACCTTCGGGTCGGCGGCCATGGGCCGCCGCTGCTGTTGCTGCACGGCTATCCGCAGACCCATGCGATGTGGCATAGGATCGCACCGCAGCTCGCCGAGCAATTCACCGTCGTCGTGCCGGACTTGCGCAGCTACGGCGATTCATCCAAGCCGCCGACGACCGACGATCACCTGCCCTATTCCAAGCGCGAGATGGCCAAGGACCAGGTCGAGGCGATGGCGGCGCTCGGCTTCGACCGGTTCAACCTCGCCGGCCACGACCGCGGCGGCCGGGTCGCGTATCGGACGGCGCTCGACCACCCGGCGTGCATCGAGCGCCTCGCCACCCTCGACATCGTGCCGACGCTGGAGCAGTTCGAGCGCATGGGGGTCGCCGGCGGCCGAAGCTCGTACCATTGGTACTTTCTGGTCCAGCCGGCCCCCTTCCCGGAGCGGCTGATCGGCGCCGACCCGGATTATTTCCTGAGCCACACACTGGAGAGTTGGTGCGACACGGAGGCCGCCTTCGCACCGGAGGCGCTGGCGGAATACCTGCGCTGCTTCCGCGAGCCGGAGACGATCCACGCGACCTGCGAGGATTATCGCGCCGGCATCGGCGTCGATTGCGAGTTCGACGCCGCCGACCGCGAGGCCGGCAACAAGATCGCCTGCCCGATGCTGGCGCTTTGGGGCGAGGCCGGCCGGCCGCACAAACGGCGCAATGTGCTCGAGATTTGGCAAGGATGGGCCGACAATGTGCGCGGCCAGGGCTTGCCCTGCGGCCATTTCCTGCCCGAGGAAGCGCCGGCCGAGACCCTCTCGGTGCTCACCGACTTCTTCGCCAGTTAGGCTGGCGACGCGGGGCCCGTTACTTACCCATGGCGAAGGCGACCAGCGGGTCGATCCAGATGTCCTCGGGCTGATAGAACAGGTAGTGGCTCTTGCCGGTGTCGAGGATCTGTTCGGTCGCGTTGTCCTCGCCGAAGCGGCGAAAGGTATCGACGCAGGACCCGGCCACATCGTCGTCCTTGTCGACGAGCGACAAGAACCGCCCCCTCACCCGGTTGTCCAAACCGGTGATGAATATATTGTAGGCCCTTCCGAATTTTCCATCCGCACTGAGGCATCCCCCGAAGATGCCGTAATTGACCTTCGGGTTCTTCAAAACGTTGGCGGCGACCATGGTGATGATTGCCCCCTTGGAATGACCGGCGATGGTGATGTTGCCGGGTGGCACGCCCTTGCCGATCAGGCCCTTCACCTGTTCGGCGACCCTCTCGCCGTAGTCCGTCGAATCGGTGCCTTCCGGGCGGTCTTCGCCGATCACCACGAAGCCCTTCGCGGCGAGGGTCTCGAGAATTTCGGCGTATTTATAGGCGACGCCGTAGCGCGGGTGCTCCGCATCCTAGTCCTTCCTTTCGAGCCACTTGCCATGCAGATAGAACATGTACTTGGCGTCCGGGGCAGCCGAGGCCGGCGGCTCGGACCCGATCGTCTGGCTATCGGCCGACCCGACGACGAAGACCAATGCGACGGCGAACACAACGAACAGGACCGACCCCAACCTTATATAGCGGAACGGTTCCATATTTCTTCTCCTCGTAGTCCAAATGGATTTCGGGTAAGGGCTCTAGGCGCGCGTTCCACCGTTGGCCATTCTCCAAGCCGCTTATATTAGCGGAATATTTCGCGGAGAGCCGATTCCCCCTGGCGCCAAACCGGCGGCGACCATTGCCGACTGGCCGAAGTGCCATAGTTTTGATAGCGTTGCACCGGCTGCCGAGACATTCGGGGCCGGCGCACATCGTGGGGGTTCGTTTGCGGATGGCCGAAGGGCTGGACATTTTCGTCGTCGACGACGACGCGATGATCGTCGATATGCTGACCTCGGTCCTTGAAGACGCGGGCCACAAGGTCGCGTCGGAAACCGACAGCACGAAAGCATTGTCCGAGGTCATCGAATCGACGCCCGAATGCGTCCTGATCGACCTGATGATGCCGGGCCTCGACGGGTTGGAATTCTGTCGCCGCATGCGTGCCGTAAAGGCGCTGGACGATACCAAGATCATCATCGTTACCGGCAAGGCTTACGAGGTCGACAAGAAGCGGGCCTTCGAGCTCGGGGCCGACGGCTACATCACCAAGCCGATCGATCCCGAGACCCTGACCGGGACCCTGGACCGGATCCTCGGCGACGAAATCGAGATGACCTTCTGGGGCGTGCGCGGCACCCTGCCGGTCCCGGGCGAGCAAGCGCTGCGCTATGGCGGCAACACGTCGTGCATGACCCTCAACTTCCCGCGCGGCCAGTTCTTCCTGTTCGACGCCGGGAGCGGGATCAAGAATCTCTCGGACCACATCATGGCGAGCGGGCAGACCCGGCTCGAGGCCAAGATATTCATCTCGCACCCCCACTGAGATCACATCAACGCGCTGCCGTTCTTCGTGCCGATGTACCTGCCGGGCAACGAGTTCGAGGTGCTCGGCGCCTCGCACGGCAACATCACCATGCGCGAACTGATCTCGGCCCAGATGGACGGGGTCTACTTCCCGATCAACATCCGCGAATTCGGCTCGCGGGTCTATTTCCACGACCTGATGGAGGGCGAATACGAGATCAGCAATATCATCGTCCGCACCATGCTGTTGAGCCACCCGGGCAACTGCCTCGGCTATCGCGTCCAATACAACGGCCGGGCGATCTGCTACGTCACCGACAACGAGATGTATAACGCCGACAGCCCGTTCTACAACGCCCACTACGTCGAGAAACTGACCGAGTTCGTCCGCGAGGCCGACGCCCTGATCACCGACTGTACCTATACGGACGACGAGTACCTCTCCAAGATCGGATGGGGGCATTCCTCGATCGGCCAAGTCACCGACCTCGCGCACAACGCCGAGGTCAAGAACCTCTATCTGTTCCATCACGACCCGGACCAGACCGACACCGATATCGACCATAAACTCGAGACGGTGGCGAAAGCGCTGGAGGAACGCGGCTCGAAAACCAAGGTCGTGGCGCCCGCCGAGAGCCAGTCCTTCACGATCTGACCGTCGCTCTCTTCATTGCTGGAACTCGCGCTGCAAGACCGCTAGGTTTAGCGCCCGGCGCGTCCCCGGGACTGGACGCGGGGCAACGAATACCGAGGAGGGAAAGCGATGCGAGCGGTCGTCCTTCACGAACACGGCGGACCCGAAAACCTGGTGTACGAGGCCGATTACCGGGATCCCGAGATCGGCCCCGGCGACGTGCTGGTCCGTGTCAAGGCGACCTCGCTCAACTACCACGACGTCTTCACCCGCCGCGGCATGCCCGGCATCAAGCTCGACCTGCCGGTGATCCAGGGCCTCGACCTCGCCGGCGAGGTCGCCGAGGTCGGATCGGAGGTCGAGGGCTGGTCGCTCGGCGACCGGGTGCTGATCGATCCGGTCAACCGGGTTGAGTTCGGCCTGATGGGCGAGACCGTCGACGGCGGCCTGGCAGAACTCTGCCGGGTGCCGGCGCATCAGCTCGTCGCCATGCCCGACGACGTCGGCTTCGAGGACGCGGCCTCGCTGCCGGTCGCCTACGGCACCGCGCACCGGATGATGGTGACCCACGGCCAGATCCAGCCCGGCGAGAAATGCCTGATCCTCGGCGCCAGCGGTGGGGTCGGCACCTGCGCCCTGCTGCTTGCCAAGATGGCGGGGGCGGAGGTCATCGCCTGCGGCAGCAACGACGAGAAACTGCAGCGCCTGACCGAGCTCGGCGCCGACCACGTGATCAATTACGCCGAA
>JASLSL010000213.1 GCA_030743445.1 Alphaproteobacteria bacterium | reverse complement strand
TGCCCTCGGCCACGAGCGCGTTGGCCAGCCGGTTCACCCGCGCGTTGAACTCGCGATAGGAAAGCCGCGTGTCCTCGAACACGACGGCGGTATGGTCGCCGCGGGTCAGCGCGTGGTGCGGCAGTAGCGTTCCGAGGTTCATCCTGCGCACTCCCGTTTTCGTTCCCGAGACTCTAGCCGAAACATCCGGCCGATCCCAATGTCGGCGGTCCCGGACAATCGGTCCTTGACGGAGATCAGTTCACAATATAGAAATTAATTTCACGAATATGAAAACATCAGTCAAATCCGCGGACCGCGCCCTCGACGTGTTCGAGGCGTTCAGCCTGCGCCAGCGGCCGCTTTCGTTGAGCGAGATCGCCGAGGCCATCGGCGCCCCGGCGAGCAGTTGCCACGGCCTGATCCGCACGTTGGAGAGCCGCGGCTACCTTTACGAGGCGGGACGACGGCTGTTGTATCCGACGCGGCGGCTCCACGACGTGGCGCGCGCCATCCTGGCGCACGATCCGGTGCTCGAGCGCGTCGAACCCGAGCTCGCGCGGCTGCGCGACGCGACGCGGGAAACGGTGATCCTCGGCAAGCGCCAGGACGACGGCGTGGTTTACCTCGACGTGCTCGAGGGGCTGCACACGATCCGCTATTCCGCCGATCCGGGCGAGGTCAAGCCGCTGCACTCCAGCGCCATCGGCAAGGCGATACTCGGCGCACTGCCGCAGGACGAATTGGAAGGATTGCTGCAACAGCTCGATCTGCCCCGGGTGACCAAACATACGCTCACCACGGCGAACCGCTTGGCCAAGGACATCGCCGCCGGCCGCAAGCGCGGCTATTTCGTCACGCACGGCGAGAACGTGGCCGACGTGATGGCGGTCTCGACGAGCCTGGCGCTCAACGACGAGCCCTACGGCATCGCCATCGCCGGCCCGATCCAGCGCATGGAGCCGATGCTGACCGAGCACGGCGCGCGCTTGGCCAAGATCCGCAAGGCCCTGGCGGAGGCGACCTCGCCATGACGGACCGGCACCTCATCGTCGAGGCCGCCGACGGGCGGCTCGCGGTCACCATCGATCGGGCGGATAAGCGCAACGCGCTGAGTCGCGCCGTCCTTGCCGAGCTGCAGGAGATCTTCGAACGCCATGCCGCGGACGACAGCATCTGCGTCGCGACGCTGACCGGCGCCGGCGACAAGAGCTTCGCCGCCGGCGGCGACCTGCGCGACCTCGCCACCGTGCGCACCGTCAAGGAGGCAGAGATCATGGCCGACCAGGCGAAGGCGGCGCTCGACGCGATCCGCAGCTTCCCCGTGCCGGTCGTCGCCGCGCTCAACGGCGACGCGCTCGGCGGCGGCGCGGAGCTGGCGGCGTCTTGCGATTTCCGCGTCACCGCGTCCCATGCGCGCATCGGCTTCATCCAGGGACGCCTCAACATCGCCACCGCCTGGGGCGGCGGCATCGACCTCGCGCGCATCGTCGGACCGACGGCGGCGCTGCGCCTGCTCGCCCGCAGCGAGCTGCTGTCGGGCGACGAGGCCCTGGCGCTCGGTCTCGTCGATGTCGCCGCCGGAGACGGTCAATCCCTCGACGACTGCCTCGAGGCGTTCCTGGCGCCGATCATGGGCCAGGCGCCGCAGGTGCTGCGCGCCTTCAAGGCGCTCAACCTCGGCGCGCGCCGGGGCCTACCGCGCGACGAGCTGATGCAACTCGAGACGCGACTGTTCGCCGATACCTGGGTGCACCAGGACCACTGGGACGCCGCCGACAAACTGCTGCAATGACGGAGCCGAGCCATGAGCGAAGCCAAGGCCAAACCTGACACCGCCGACGCCGATCGCGAGACCGGACCCGGCATCCCGCGACCCGTGACGCCGTCGGGCATCGAGGTGCCCGAGCTCGTCACCGCCGACATGGTCGAAACCAGCGACCCGGGCTCGCCCGGCGAATTCCCCTTCACCCGCGGCATCTTCCCCGATGGCTTCCGCGGCCGGCTGTGGACGTTCCGCCAGTATTCGGGCTTCGGCTCGGCCGAGGACACCAACGAGCGTTACCGCTTCCTGTTGGCGCAGGGCCAGACCGGCCTTTCGGTAGCACTCGACCTGCCGACCCAGTGCGGCTACGACCCGGTCGACCCGATGGCGACGGCCGAGGTCGGCAAGGTCGGCGTGTCCCTGTCGAATCTCGCGGAGCTGGAGATGCTGTTCGACGGCATCGACCTCGGCGGCATCTCGACCTCGTTCACGATCAACGGCTCGGCGGCGATGATTTACGCCATGTACCTCGCCGTCGCCGACAAACAGGGGGTGCCGCGCGACAAGCTGACCGGCACCATCCAGAACGACATCCTCAAGGAGTATGTGGCACGCGGCACCTGGATCTTCCCGGTGCGGCCGTCGATGCGCCTAATCGCCGACACGGTGCTGTTCTCGAACCGGGAGACGCCGCGCTTCAACCCGATCAGCATCGCCGGCGCCCACGTGCGCGACGCCGGCTGCACCGCGGTCGAGGAGATCGCCTACACGCTGGCCAACGGCCTCGCCTACGTCGACGAGCTGGTCAAGCGCGGCGGCGAGGTCGAGAACTTCGCCAAGCGTCTCTCCTTCTTCTTCTACGTCCACATGGATTTCTTCGAGGAGGTCTGCAAGTTCCGCGCGGCCCGGCGCCTCTGGGCCAAGCTGTTGAAGGAACGCTACGGCGTCAAGGACGAAAAGGCGCTGCGTTTCCGGTTCGGCGTGGTGTGCGGCGGCTCGTCGCTGATCGCCCCGCAGCCGCACAACAACATCGTACGCGTTGGCGTCGAAACCATGGCCGCGGTGCTCGGCGGCGCCCAGTCGATTTTCACCTGCGCCTACGACGAGGCGTTCCAGATCCCGACCGAGGCGAGTGCGGAGATCGCGCTGCGCACCCAGCAGATCGTCGCCCACGAGAGCGGCATCTCGAAGACCGTCGACCCGCTCGGCGGCAGCTACTATGTCGAGTGGCTGACCGACCGGATGGAGGCCGAGGCCGTCAAGGTTATGGACGAGATCGACGACTATGGCGGCGTCATCCCGGCGATCGAGGACGGCTGGCTGCAGATGCGCATCGCCGAGCGGGCGCTCGAGCGCAAGTCGGCGACCGACTCCGGCGAGCGGGTCGTCGTCGGCCAGAATTATTTCCGCCGCGACGACGAGGCCGGCTCGTTCGGCGGGGTGTTCCGCATCGACCCCGAGGCGACCAAGCGCGTCGTCGAGAAGTACGAGGCGGTCCGCGACCGGCGCGACAACGGGTTGGTGGAAAAGACGCTGGCCGAGCTGGAGGCCGCCGCGGCCAAGGACGGCGAAAATCTGATGCCCTATCTGGTCGACGCCTGCCACGCCTACGCCACCGTGGGCGAGATGGTGGCGACGCTGAAGCGCCAGTGGGGCGAATTCCAGGAACCGGTCCGGCTGTGATGGAGGGCGCCATGAGCCTCAAGGGTAAACGCATCCTGATCGCCAAGCCGGGCCTCGACGGCCACGACGTAGGTGCCAAGGTGATCGCCCTCGCCCTGCGCGACGCCGGCGCCGACGTGATCTACACGGGCCTGCGCAAGAGCCCCGAGCACATCGCGCGGGTCGCCGTCGACGAGGACGTCGATGCGGTCGGGCTGTCGATCCTCTCGGGCAGCCACAAGGAACTGGTGTCCGAGATTGTGGCGCGGCTCGACGACCTCGACGCCGGTGACATCAAGGTGTTCGTCGGCGGCACGATCCCGCCGGCCGACCACGAAGACCTCAAGGGGTCGGGTGCGGCCGGCGTGTTCACCGCCGAGATGACGATCGACGAGGTGCTGGCCGAAATGGACCGGGAGTTGGCGCCATGACGGCCGCGACCCCTGGCGGTCCCCTCGGCGCCATCCGCGTGCTCGAGGTCGGCCACGTGCTGGCCGGGCCATATTGCGGCATGCTGCTCGCCGACCTCGGCGCCGAGGTGATCAAGATCGAGCCGCCCGAGACGGGCGATATGGCGCGCGGCGTCGGCCCGCATTCGATCGGCCCGCACAACGCCTATTTCGCGAGCCTCAACCGCAACAAAAAAAGTGTCACGCTCGACCTCACGACGGCGGCGGGCCAGGCGGCGCTGGGGCGGCTCGCCGCCGACTCCCACGCGCTGGTGACCAACATGCGCCCGGCGGTGATCAAGAAGCTCGGCCTGACCTACGACGCCCTGAAACAATGGAACGAGCAACTCGTGTGCGTCGCGCTGACGGGATACGGATTGGAGGGGCCCTACGCCGACCGCCCGGCCTACGACTACGTGGTGCAGGCCTTGGCCGGCATCATGGCGCTGACCGGCGATCCCGGCGCCGCGCCGACCAAGGCCGGCTACTCGGTGGTCGACAACTCGGCCGGCATCATGGGCGCGGTCGGCTTGCTCGCCAAGATCGTCGAGGGCAACGGCGGCCAAGTCGACATCTCGCTGTTCGACGTCATGCTCTCGCAGCTCAACTACGTGGCCGGCGCCTGGCTCAACGCGGGCGAGCGGCCAGAGCGCTACGCCAACGGCGCGCACGCCTACTTCGTGCCGGCGCAGCTGTTCGAGACGCGCGACGGCTGGCTCGTGCTGTTCATCAGCCACGACGGCTTCTGGCGCCGCTTCGCCGAGGAGGCCGGCAAGCCCGAATGGATCGACGACCCGCGCTTTGCCACCATGCAGACGCGCCACGCCAACCGTGACGTCGTGGTCGCCGCGGTCGGCGAGTTGATGCGGACCGACGACACGGCGAGCTGGGTCGAGCGGCTGCTGCGCCACGACATCGTCGTCGCCGGCGTCGAGCGGCTCGAGGCGGCACTCGACGGCGAGCTCGCCCGGGCGCGCGATATGGTGGCGACGATCCCGACACCGGACGGGCCGATCCGCGTCGTCGGCTCGCCGTTCCGCATGCCGGACCACGCGCCGGCCTACGCCGCCCCGCCGCTCTTGGGCGAGCACAACGCGGCGCTGTTGGCCAAGGACGCCGCGGAATGAGCCGTGGCAACGGTCTCGACCCGAAGCAGCGCCGCGCCCTTGCGCAAAGCCTGACGCGGATTCTCGACGCCTCGGTCGAAGAGGCGCTGGCCGGCCTCGCCGATGCGGGGCCGGAACCGGCGCAGAGGCTCGGCATGACCGGACCGCCGGGCGCCGGCAAGAGCATGCTGATCTGCCGCCTCGCCGCGCGCCGGTTAGAGCGCGACCGCCGCATCGGGGTACTCGCCATCGACCCGACGAGCCCGGTGAGCCAAGGCTCGATCCTCGGCGACCGGGTGCGCATGGAGACCGTCGCCGAGCACCCCGCGCTCTATGTCCGCTCGGTGCCGAGCCGGCGCGCCCACGACGGGCTGTGCGACAACATCGCCGACCTGCTGTTGACCATGGAGGGCTTCGGCTTCGACGACGTTGTGCTCGAGACCGTCGGCGTCGGCCAGGTCGAGTTCGCGGTGCGCAGCCTGGTCGACACCGTCGTGCTGGTGCTGGTGCCGGAATCGGGCGACACGATTCAGGCGATGAAGGCGGGCATCCTCGAGACCGCCGACGTCATCGTCGTCAACAAGGCCGACCTGCCGGGCGCCGGCAAGATCCGCGCCGAGGTCAACGCCATCATCCGGCGCAAGAAGGGCGACGGCGGCTGGCTGCCGCCGGTGATCATGGCCTCGGCGACGGAGGATAACGGCATCGACGAGCTCGACGACGCGATCGAGCGCCATGCGGCCTGGCTCGCCGAGCATCGCGACCGAGAGGCGACACGGCGCGAACGCTCGCGCTATCACATGCAGAACCTGCTGCTGCGGCGGGCGAGCGAGGTGTTGGACGGCACCGCGGCGGAGTCGTTCGACGACGCTCTGCCGCAATTGTTCGATCGTCTGGTCGCCGGGCTGACGGAGTCGCGCGAGGACAAGGTCGGACGCAGGACCTGAGCCGGGCTAGGCGCCCCGCACCTCCGCCCAGGTGGCGTCGAGCGCCTTGCCGAGGCCGTCCATTAACTCGTCGATCTCGGCCTCGGTCATGATCAGCGGTGGCGAGAACACGACGCGGTCGCCGATGATGCGCATCAAGACGCCGTGCTGCTCGCCATGATCGCCGACCTTGCGCGCGATTTTCACCTCCGGGTCGAAGGCCTCGCGGGTCTTTTTGTCTTTGACCACCTCGATGCCGGCGATCATGCCGACCCCGCGCACGTCGCCGACCAGCGGATGGTCGGCGTACCCCTGCAGGCGCTTTTGCAGGTGCGGGCCGACCCGGCCGACATGGCCGATCAAATCCATCTCCTCGTAGATCTTGATCGCCTCCATCGCGACCGCGGTCGTGACCGGATGCCCCGCATAGGTATAGCCGTGCGAGAAATTGCCGAGCTTCTCGCTCTCGGCGATCATCGCCTGGTAGATCTTCTCGTTGATCAGTAAGGCCGAGATCGGCTGGTAGGCCGCCGACAGCGCCTTGGCGCAGCTGATCATGTCGGGCCGCAAATTAAAGGTCTGGCTGCCCCACCAGTTGCCGGTCCGCCCGAAACCGCAGATCACCTCGTCGGCGACGAACAGCACGTCGTACTTCCGCAACACCGCCTGGACCTTCTCGAAATAGGTCGCCGGCGGGACGATGCCGCCGCCGGCCCCCATTACCGGCTCGGCGAAGAAGGCGGCCACGGTCTCCGGCCCCTCCTCCAGGATCATCTTCTCCAGATTGTCGGCGCAGCGGGTGGCGAATTCCTCTTCCGTCTCGCCGTCTTCGTGGAGGCGGTAGTAGTGCGGAAAGTCGGTGTGGTGGAACGGCTCGTAGGGCAGGTTGAAGTCGCGGTGCATGTCGGGCTTGCCCGAAAGGCTGACCGCCGTCGCGGTGCTGCCGTGATAGGCCATGTGGCGCGAGATGATCTTGCGCTTCTCGGGCTTGCCGATGGCGTTGTGGTAGTACCACACCAGCTTGACCGCGGTGTCGTTGGCCTCCGAGCCCGAGCACTGGAACAAGACCTTCGACATCGGCACCGGGGCGATCCCCAGCAGCTTCTCGGCCAAGTCGACGCTGGTCAAATTCCCGCGTTGGCGGAAGGTGTGATAGTAGCCTAGCCGACGCATCTGC
>JASLSL010000212.1 GCA_030743445.1 Alphaproteobacteria bacterium | reverse complement strand
GACGACGTCCGATCCAAGGTCAAGGAGGCCGGGTTGTGGGCCTTGCAGATGCCGCGCGAACGCGGTGGCCAGGGCCTCAGCGTGGTCGGCATGGCGGCGTGCTACGAGGAGATGGCGAGGTCGATCTTCGGGCCGGTCTGTTTCAACAGCGCCGCACCCGACGACGGCACCATGATCGCCCTCAACAAGGTGCTCGACGAAGACCGGAAGGACCGCTGGCTGCAGCCGATCGTCGACGGCGACGTCCAGTCCGCCTTTGCCATGACCGAGCCGGCGCCGGGCGCCGGTTCCGATCCCGCCGGCATGATGCTGACCCGGGCCGAAAAGCGTGGCGACAGATGGGTCGTGCACGGCCGCAAGTGGTTCATCACCGGGGCGGCGGCGGCTAAGCATTTCATCCTCATCGCGCGAACTTCCGATCACCCGCGCAAGGGGCTGAGCGCCTTCCTGTTCCATGCCGACCAGCCGGGCTGGCGCATCGAGCGCGAGATCGCGGTAATGGGTCCCGAGGATCACGGCGGGCATTGCGAGCTGGTCTTCGACGGGTTCGAGATTCCCGAGGAGAACATCTTGCTCGGCGAAGGCGACGGGCTGAAGTTCACCCAAATCCGTCTCGGTACGGCGCGTCTTACCCATTGCATGCGGTGGACCGGGATGGCCAAACGGGCGATGGAAATCGCCGCCGAATACATCGCCGAGCGCGAGAGCTTCGGCATCAAGTTGCAGGACCATGAGGGCGTGCAGTGGATGATGGGCGAGGCGGCGATGGAGATCGACATCGGTCGCTTGTTGACCATGCGGGCCGCCTGGCTGCTCGATCAGGGGGACTTCGCCCGCAAGGAGGTCTCGATGGCCAAGGTGACCGTCTCCGAAGCGCTGGAGAAGGCCGTCGATACGGCCATTCAACTGTGCGGCGCCAAGGGCTACTCCAAGGACACACCGCTCGAATGGATGTACCGCTACGCCCGTATGGCGCGGCTCGGCGACGGCGCGTCGGAGGTGCACAAGATGGTGCTGGCCCATCATCTGGCGAGCGAAGGCACCGACTTCTGGTCATGGCGCTGACTGTCCCCGAGGCCCAGGGCCCGCTCGAGGAATTCCTCGCCGCCGCGTCGGACGCCTCAGGCGCCATGATCGAGAAGGCGGCGCTTCTGCCGGGCGGCAGCTTGCAGGAGAATTGGCGCCTCGACGTCGTCTTCGAGGGCGGGCGCGAGGCCGGCCGACAGACCCTGGTGCTGCGGGCCAACCGACCCGACGCCGTTCCGGCCTATCTCAGTCGTGGCCAAGAATTCGAGGTCATGAAGGCGGTGCATGGGGCCGGGGTGACGATCCCCGAGCCGCTCTGGACGAGCGACGGCGAGGGCGTCCTGGGGCGCGCCTTCACCGTTATGCGCCATGTCGCCGGCCGCGCGGAGGCGCACAAGATCGTGCGCGACGAGACCTTGGGCGGACCGCACGATGCGCTCGCCGAACGAATAGGCGAGGAACTAGCCAAGATTCAGTCGATCCGGCCTGAGAGCGGCGCGCTGCCCTTCCTGCGCGATCCCGAGGCGGGGGCGGCGGCGGCGCAGATCGCCGAAATGCGGACCTATCTCGATGGTCATGCCGATCCGCACCCGGCGATAGAATGGGGATTGCGCTGGGCCGAGCTCAACCTCCCGCCGGCCGTCTCGCCGGTTCTCCGCCACGGGGATTTTCGCACCGGCAACTACCTGGTCGACGAGACCGGGCTGACCGGCATCATTGACTGGGAGCTTGCCAGTTGGGGCGATCCGATGGAGGACCTGGCCTGGTTCTGCATCAAGTGCTGGCGTTGGGGACGGCCGGACAGGGACGCCGGCGGTTTGGCGGCGCGCGCGTATTTCCATCGCGGTTATGAAAGGGTGTCCGGACGTCGCATCGACCCCGTCCTCGACCACTATTGGGCGGTCATGGCCAACCTGCGTTGGGCCGTGATATCGATGCAGCAGGCCGAACGGCATATTTCCGGTCGGGACCCGTCGCTGCAGCTCGCGCTTACCGGCCGCATGACCGCCGAGATGGAGCTCGAAGCGCTGCGGCTGATCGACGAAGCGGGATAATTGGGAGGCGCCTATGCAAGACAGCCCGACATCGACAGACCTTCTCGACATCGCACGCCAAACCTTGCTCGATAGCGTCCTTCCGGCGTTGCCCGAGGAGCGACGGTTGGACGGGTTGATGATCGCCAACGCCATGGCCATCGCGGCTCGCGGCATCGGGTTCGGCGAAGGGCTTTTGCGGGCCGAATGCGCCCGCCTGCAGGAACTGCTCGGGGAGTCGGCCGCGGAGGAGGCAACGGACGGAGAGCTGGAAGCGCGGGTTCGCGAGCTCAACCGGCGGCTGGCCGAGCGGGTTCGCGGCGGCGCGTACGACGAGCCGGGGGCACAGGGGGATGCGGTGCGTCAGTACCTTTGGGAAAGCACGGTACAAAAGCTGCGCGAAAGCAACCCGAAGCATCTCGACGCCGAGGGATTGGAATAACCGGGGCGCCGAGGGGAGACGAGCAAGAGATGGTCAATCTCAGCGCCTTCATCCGGTTTCATGCCGAACGGACGCCCGACAAGGCGGCGGTCATCTATGACGACCGCTCGCTCGCCTACGCCGAGATGTACAACCGCATCGAGCGAGTGGCGGCGGCCCTTGCCGCCCGCGGCATCGGCCGAGGCGACGTCGTCGCGGCGGTGATGAAAAATAGCCCCGCCTTCCTGGAGATCGCCTTCGCCGCGAGCCATTTGGGCGCCGTCTTCCTGCCGATTAACTTTCGCCTCGCGGCGGATGAGGTCGGCTACATCACGGACAACGCGGAGGCTCGCCTCGCCTTCGTCGATGAGGAATTCACCGATGTGGTTCCCGCCGACCTCGACCACGTGATCCTCGACCCCGACCTTCAGGCCGACGCCAGCGATCTCGATTCGACGGGTGCCGCGGTTCCGTCGCCGTCGCCCTGCGTTCCCGGCGACCTGCAGCGGTTGGTCTACACCTCGGGCACCACCGACCGGCCCAAGGGCGTGATGCTGTCCTACGAGAACTTCTATTGGAAGTCGATGGACCTGGTCATGGGTCTCGGGATCGGCGCCGAGGACCGGCTGCTCGTGGTCGGGCCGCTTTACCACGTCGGGGCGTTCGATCTACCGGGCGTCGCCGTGTTGTGGGCCGGGGGCACGCTCCTGGTCGAGCGCGAATTCGACGCCGGGCGCGCGCTCGACGCGATCGCCCGGCACCGGCTGACCGGGGCATGGATGGCGCCGACCATGTTGAACGCCTGCCTCAACCTCGAGGGCGCCGGCGAGCGCGACCTCGCCAGCCTGCGCTGGATCGTCGGCGGCGGCGAGCGCACGCCGGAATCGCGCATCCGCCAGTTCGGCGAGGTGTTCCGCGCCGGCCGTTACGTCGACGCCTATGGCCTCACCGAATCGTGTTCCGGCGATACGCTGATGGAGGCCGGGCGAGAGTTCGAGAAGATCGGCTCGACCGGCCGGGCGCTCGCCCATGTCGAGGTCGAGATCGCCAACGACGACGGCAACCTGCTGCCGCCCGGGACCGAGGGCGAGATCGTCCTGCGCGGGCCCAAGGTCACCAAGGGCTACTGGAAGGATCCGGCGAAGACCGACGCCGCGTTCTTCGACGGTTGGTTCCGCACCGGCGATATCGGCTATCTCGACGACGACCGTTTCCTCTACCTGACCGACCGTAAGAAGGACATGATCCTGTCGGGCGGCGAGAACATCGCGTCCTCCGAGGTCGAGCGGGTGATCTACGAACTGCCCCACGTCTTGGAAGCGGCGGTGATCGGTTTGCCGGACGCCGAATGGGGCGAGCGGCCGGTCGCGGTCGTGGTGACCAAGCCAGGCGAACAGCTCGACCTAGAGACCCTGCGCGAGCATTGCCGGACACACCTTGCCGCCTTCAAGGTGCCGAAGGAACTGCATTTTGCCGAAGCCCTGCCGCGCAACCCGTCGGGCAAGGTGCTGAAACGGCAACTTCGAGAAAATTTGGCGAGCGCCGACGATTGACGACCGCTTTCAGGTGAACAGCAGACATTAAGACGGATAACGTCCGCTCTGTGGGGTGGAGCGGACCAATTTCAGGCGGGAGCCAAGGCCCGGTCCTGACCCATAACAGACCAACAGACACCGCCCCGAGGCTCCTATCAGGAATTTAACGTGGTCTGAATAAAACAGCTAATTGCGTGTCCTAGAAAGACCGAGCCTGCGGTCGTTGGACCGTGCCGTGGCATCGATCGCGCCGCGGTCGGTCGGTTTCGTCGTATTGCCCTATTTGTAGATCTTGACCTCGACGCAGTGATCCAGCGCCGTGGAGATCTTGTCGATATGGTCCAGGTCGGTGGGTAGCAGGGAGTTGAAGTTGATTCCCTTGCCGCGGGCGATCGGCATGCCAGGCGAGACGTGACCGAAGTGCCCGCCGATCCCCACCACCTCGGGATGGACGCACTGGGTCAGCTTGACCTTGGCTTTGACCTTCTCCACCGGCGATTCCAGCCACACCAGATCACCATCGTGGATTCCTTTCTTTATGCCCACCGCCTCATTGAGCAGGATGCTGTAGGCATCGGTGTGTTCGCAGATCTCGTCCACCCACGGGTTCTCGTTGCCGTAACTGCCATAGACGTAAGCAAACTTGAAGTGAACCGCGATCAGGTCGTAGTCGCCCTCCTGGATGGCGTGATATGACTGGCAAGGCATCCAGTCGGACAGCGGCTTGTAATCCGACATGTCCCAATCCAGCTCCAACTCGTCGACAACCTTTTTCAACGCTTCGCCCTGCCACAGGAAATGTTCGAGGTAGATCGGTACGCGAGCTTCGAGGAACGGACCGTGATAGCATTCCTTGATACCCCTCGGCAGCGTGATCACGCCGTGCTCCTTGAACCAGTCCAAATTGTGCTCCTCGCCGAACCATGAGCATGTCGTTCGGTCCACGATGTCGGCGACGGGGTAGCGCTGGCCGGGCTGCAGCGCATTATTGCCTTTCAAACCATAGAGATGGTTTATCAGCCGGTAGAGATCACCGAGAAAGCCGGTGCGATCGGCGATCTCCTGGATCACCTCCTGCGGGTGTCTGATGCCCGGCGGTGGCTCGACCACGGGCTGGCGCACATGCCAGTGAAAG
>JASLSL010000211.1 GCA_030743445.1 Alphaproteobacteria bacterium | reverse complement strand
GATTTCGGCGCCGAGGTCATCAAGATCGAGACACCGGACGGCGACCCGGTGCGCACCTTCGGCAAGCGCCACGAGGGCAAGTCGCTCTACGCCGCCAGCATCTGCCGCAACAAGCGGATGGCGTCGATCAACTTGCGCGAGGAACGCGGCCGCGACCTGATCCGCGACTTGGTCAAGGACTGCGACGTCCTGATCGAGAACTTCCGGCCGGGCACGATGGAGAGCTGGGAACTCGGCTACGACGATCTCTCGGCGATCAATCCCGGCCTGGTCATGGTTCGGATCAGCGGTTTCGGGCAGACCGGCCCCTACAAGGCGCGCGCCGGCTATGGCGTCGTTTGCGAAGCGGTGAGCGGCCTGCGCCACCTGACCGGCGATCCGGACCGTCCGCCGGCCCGGATGGCGGTGTCGCTGACCGACGAGATCGGCGGCACCTATGCCGCCTATGGGGTCGCGATGGCGCTGCTGCATCGCAACGTCACCGGGCGCGGCCAATGCATCGATGCCGCGCTCTACGAGTGTGCGTTCAGCTACATGGAGCCCTACGTGCCGGCCTACGAGAAGCTCGGCGCGGTGCCAAACCGCATGGGCTCGCGGCTGCCGAACAGCACGCCGAACAATCTCTATCCGACCAAGGAAGGCGGGCACATCCACATCACCGCCGGCAGCATGCGGGTCTGGGAGCGGATGGCCCGGGTGATGGGCCGGGAGGACCTGCTCGACGATCCCAAGTTCGCCGAACAGGTGTCGCTCAACGCCAACGAGGACGAGGTCGACGAGATCGTCGGCGAATGGACCGCGCGGTACCCGCTCGACGAGATCGAGAAATTGCTCGAGGACGCGGGCGTACCGGCGGCGCGCATCTACACCATCGAGGACATCTTCGAGGACCCGCACTACGCCGCCCGCGAGATGATCGTCGACGTGCCGGACGACGACCTCGGCTCGGTCAAGCTCGCCAACGTCGTCCCCAAACTGTCCGAGACCCCGGGTAAAATTCAGAAGTCGGGCGGCCAGACCGGCGTCGATACCGCCGAGGTGTTGCGCGAACGGCTCGGTCTCGACGAGGCCGCGATCGCCGAGCTCGAGGCCGCCGGCGTGGTCTATTGCGGCGCCGGGCACGACCCGGCGAAGGCCGCAATCGGAGAGGACTGATGGCGTTCGACGACCTGCTCGACGAATACGACCGGCGGATGCGCGCGGCCCTTGCCATGGGCGGGGAGGAGCGGCTCGAGCGCCGGCGCAACGCCGGCCTGATGAACGCGCGCGAGCGGATCGCCTACCTGATGGACGAGGGCAGCTTCGTCGAATCCGGGCTCTTCGCAGTCTCGCATTTGCCGGAGGATCGCGAGTCCACGCCGGCCGACGGCAAGATCACCGGCTATGGGCGGATCGACGGGCGCGAGGCGGCGCTCGTCGCCAACGACTTCACGGTCAAGGGCGCGTCGTCCAGCACCACCAACATGAAGAAGATCGGCTGGGTCAAGCGCGCCGCGACCGAGCGCGGCATCCCGATGGTCTTCCTCGGCGAGTCTTCGGGCGCCAGGATTCCCGACAACATGGGGGCCTACAACATGGGCGCCATGTTGGCCTGGGACCCGGCCCAATACCTGCGCCTGCGCCAATCGCCCTGGGCCTCGGCGGTGCTCGGCATGGCCTACGGCTCGTCGACCTGGTACGCCTGCATGGCCGACTTCAACGTCATGCGCAAGGGCTCGATCATGGCGGTCTCCAGCCAACGCCTGGTCTCGATGGCGATCGGCGAGCAGGTCGATGCGGAAGAGCTCGGCGGCTGGCGCCTCCACACCGAGGTGACGGGTCTGATGGACCTCGCGGTCGACTCGGATGAGGAGGCCTTGGACGCGATCAAGACGTTCCTCGGCTACATGCCGAGCCACCACAACGAAATGCCGCCCGAGGCGCCGGTGCCGAAGGGCTCGGACGAGACGGCGCGGAAGGTGCTCGACCTGCTGCCGGAAAAGCGCACCCAGGTCTACGACATGCGCAAGGTGATCGCCGCCCTTGCCGACAAGGACAGCATGTTCGAGCTGAAGGCCCGGTTCGGGCGCACCGCGGTGACCTCGCTGGCGCGCCTCGACGGCAAGGTGGTCGGCTTCATTGCCAACAATCCGCTGCACAAGGGGGGCGCGCTCGACGCCGACGGCTGCGACAAGGCGTGCAGCTTCATGGTTCTGTGCGACAGCTTCAATATTCCGCTGGTGTTCCTGGTCGACAATCCGGGCTTCGTCATCGGCCTCGACGCCGAGCGCCAGCGTGCCCCCGGCAAGATCATCAACTTCATGAACGCGCTGCAACTCGTCACCACGCCAAAGCTGACGGTGATGATCCGCAAGAATTACGGCCAGGCCTATATCAACATGGCCGGCGGACGGAACGCGGACGAGGTCGCGGCCTGGCCCACGGCCGAGGTCAGCTTCATGGACCCGGCGTTCGCGGTCAACGTGGTCCACGGCAACGAGGGCAAGCGGCTCGAGGACGACGACCCGAAGCTGTTCGAGAAGAAGTTCGAGGAGTTCCGCCTGGCGAGCGAGGTCTGGGACATCGCCGCCGCCTACGGGGTGCAGCACGTGATCAAGCCCGAGGATACGCGGGCCTGGCTGATCCGCATGTTCGAGGTCCACATGGCGCGCCTGACAGGCGGCTTGAGCCAACATCGGCTGGCCAACTGGCCGACCAGCTATTGACCCCGGCTACTGACCCCGGCTACAGGCAACGGATACCGAAAAGAAACGAAGGGACGAGAGCATGGCGAGTGTCGAGATACAGTCGGACGTCACCGGGACGGTCTGGAAGATCGAGGTCAAGGAAGGGGATACGATCGCCGAGGGCGACACGCTGATGATCCTCGAGTCGATGAAAATGGAAATCCCGGTGGTCTCGACCGACGCCGGCACGGTCGCCAAGATTCTGGTCACCGAGGAGGAGCCGGTCGCCGAAGGCCAGGCGGTCGCGCTGCTGAATCTCTGAACGTGGCATGAGCCGGAAGCGCGACATCGAGGAACTCGAGCAGCGCCGCCGCTGGGCCGAGCAGCAGGGCGGGGAAGAGAACGTCGCGCGCCAGCACCAGGCCGGCCGGCTCACCATTCGCGAGCGTATCGACACATTGGTCGACAAGGGCTCGTTCCAGGAGGTCGGCAAGCTCACGGGTGCGGGCGAATACGAGGCCGGCGAGGTCCAGGGCGTGACACCGGCGCCCTATGTCGCCGGGCTTGCCAAGATCGGCGGCCGCGATGTGGTCGTCGGCGGCGAGGACTTCACCATCCGCGGCGGCACCACGGCGCGGCTCGACCGGCGCAAGGGCGGGCAGGGCGGCTTCAGCGAGGACCTGGCGCACCAGTACCGGATTCCCCTGGTCAACCTGATCGACGGCGCCGGCGGCTCCGTGACCTCGGCCAAGCGCCGCGGCCACGCCACCTTCCCCGGGGTCGACAGCTTCGATCGCTCGGTCGATCTGCTCGCCGAGGTGCCGGTGGTGAGCGCGGTGCTAGGCTCGGCCGCGGGTGGGCCGGCGGGCCGCGCGATCCTCTCCCACTGGTCGGTGATGGTCGCCGAAACCAGCCAGGTGTTCGCCGCCGGCCCGGCGGTGGTCGAGCGCTCGCTCGGCCAACGCATCACCAAGGAGGACCTCGGCGGCCCGGATGTGGCGGTCGCCAAGGGCGGCACGATCGACAACGTCGCGGCCTCGGAGGAGGAATGCTGCTGGATGATCCGGCGCTACCTTTCCTACATGCCGCAGAACGTCTGGCAGGCGCCGCCGCAGGGGCCGGCGGACGATTCGGTCGAGCGGGCGGACGACGAACTACTCACCATCGTGCCCGCGGAACGCCGCCGGGCCTACCATATGCGCCGGGTGATCGAGCTTGTGTTCGACAAGGACTCGGTGTTCGAGATCCAACCCGATTTCGGCACCGCGCTGATCACGTGCCTTGCGCGGCTCGGCGGTCACGTCGTCGGGGTCGTCGCCAACAACCCGATGGTCTACGGCGGTGCGATGGACGTCGCCGAGGCGCTGAAGCAGTGCCACTTCATCGAGCTCTGCGACACCTTCCACATCCCGTTGGTGTTCCTGGTCGACGTGCCGGGCTTCATGGTCGGCTTGCAGGCCGAGGAGAACGGCGTGCTGCGCGCCGGCATGCGCGCGGTCTATGTCGCCTCCCAGGCGACGGTGCCGGTGGTGACCTGCGTTATTCGCAAGTGCTACGGCATGGCCGGGATGGCGACCTGCCAGCAGCGCGGCGTCAATCTGCGCATCGCCTGGCCGTCGGCCGAGTGGGGCTCGCTGCCGGTCGAGGGCGGGGTCGCGGTCGCCTACCGACGCGAGTTGGCCGAGCATCCGGACCCCAAGGCGCGCGAGCAGGAGCTCGAGGCGGAGCTCCGCGAGTTCTCCTCGCCGTTCCGCGCGGCCGAAGCCTTCGGCGTCGAGGACGTGATCGACCCGCGCGAGACCCGGGCCTACCTCCACCAGTTTATCGCGGCGGCACAGAGCCGGCTTGCGACGGAACTCGGCCCGAAAGCGCGAACCGGCGTGAGGCCGTAAAAAGATGCCAAAAAAGGTGCCAGGCAACTTTTTTTATATTACCGCTTCGCGGCCCTCACCCTCCCACCGCTTCGCGGCGGGCCCCTCCCTCTCCCGCTCGCGGGAGAGGGTTATTGGCGCCGAGCCCGGTCTAAATCCCCTCTCCCATGCAATGGGAGAGGGAGGGACCCACGAAGTGGGAGGGTAAGGGCCGCGAAGCGGTGGGTGGGCGAGGGGCCTTACGCGCCTTGGCGCCAGACCACCGGCCAGAGCTTGGAGTCGAGCGGGCCGCCCTCGGCGGCATCGGGCGCCCAGATCATCGGTTGGATGTCGGGCCTGGGATAGTAAATGGCGTCGTCGCCGGCCCAGCGGGTGACGTAGGCGCGCCGCCGCCGGTCGGAAAGTTCGTTGCCCGGCGCCCCGTGGACCAGCAGCCCGTGATGCACCGTGCAGTCGCCGGGCGCCATCTCGAACTGGGCGATGTCGAGCTCGCCGCGCTGGGTCTCGATATCGGGCACCTCGGGCAGCGGCTCCTTGTAGCGGCCGTCGCCGGCGAAGGCCTCGGCCTTGTAGCGCTGACCCCACTTGTGCGAGCCCTTGACGTACTCGACGGCGCCGGAGTCCGGCGTCACCTCGTCGAGCGCCAGCCACAGGGTGCAGACCTGGTTGCCGTCGACCGGCCAGTAGGTGATGTCGTGATGCCAGATCGTCCGCTCGGCCGTGCCCGGCTCCTTGATCAGCAGTTGGTCGAAGATGATGTTGGTCTTGGCCGAGCGCATCATGGTGGCGGTGATCTCGGCGGCCGGCGATTCGAAGACCGCGGTCCTGAACCCGTCGTTGAAGGTCCACATGAAGGTGTCGAAGAAGAATCGGCCGCCGCTCTTGTCCAGCTCCATGGCCTTCGGCCCGGGATCGGCCAAATCCGCCTCCGCAAGGTCGCGCAACCGCTCGACCCAATCCATGTCGAACAGCCCCTTCAGCAGGACGATGCCGTCCTCCTCGTAGGTGCCGATTTGGTCTTCGGTGATGTCGCCGAGCGGTGTCCGGTTCATTTCGATACCCACTCTAACGTTAATTCGCCTGCTCTCCAAGGTGGCTTGCCGCCC
>JASLSL010000210.1 GCA_030743445.1 Alphaproteobacteria bacterium | reverse complement strand
TCGTTTTCGCGAGCTCGGTCGCGGCCTTCGGCGGCGACATGCCGGAGGTCATCACCGATGCCACCACGCCGACCCCGGGCACGACCTACGGCATGACCAAGGTGGTCGGCGAGTACCTGGTCAGCGATTACACGCGCAAGGGCTATATCGACGGAAGGGCGCTGCGCCTGCCGACCGTCGTCGTGCGCCCCGGGCGGCCGAACAAGGCGGCCTCGACCTGGGCCAGCTCGATCATCCGCGAGCCCCTGGCCGGGCACGAGGCGGTCTGCCCGGTGACGCCCGACTCGAAGATGTGGATGTGCTCGCCGCGCCGCATCGTCGCGGCCTTCCGCCACGCCCACGAGCTCGGGCCCGAGGCCTGGGGCACGCAATCGGGCTCCCACCGGGCGATCAACTTGCCGGGGATCACCGCCTCGGTCGCCGAGACCATGGCGGTGCTGTAGGCCACCGGCGGGGCCGAAGTCGCGGCGCGCGTCCTCTTCGAGCACGATTCCTTCATCCAGGCGATCGTCGACGGCTGGCCGAATCGGTTCGAGACCCCGCGCGCCGACGCCGTGGGCTTCACCGCTGATGAGGACCTCGCCGAGATCGTCCAGGTGTTCGTCGAGGACGACCTGCCGCGCCAGGCCGCGTACTACGATTGATCTGGGCTTCACCGCCCTATACATCCGTCATCCCGGATAGCTGCTCGGCAGCAGTTTGCTGATGGCATACGCTCCGGCATGGATTCCCGCTTGTCCCGGGAATGACATGATTAGGACTTTACGTGTTACCCCCTCCCCCTAGCCCCCTCCCTCGTCGGGGAGAGGGGACATTATTGTTGGCCTGCCCTATTCATCCCCTCCCCCTTGACGGGGGAGGGTTAGGGTGGGGGTGACTCAAGTAAGGTGGCTTGAGTAGTTATCACCCCTCTAATCGTCATTCGGGGCGCGCAACGCGGGAATTACGGGGACACGATGGCGATGGGCATTGCCGACCGGTAGCAACTCGCCCGTATCGTGTTCCCGTAATTTGGCGTTGACGAATCGTTAACCTATTCCCGGCAGACTGCCCACAAAGGCAAATCCCGGACTGCAATCGGGGTCGCCGCACGGGGAATACGACGTTGAAACAATGTTTTGCCGGAGGGTGGCAATGGAACAGCATCTGAGCGAGATCAAGCAGGCCTACACGGCGATTTTGTTCGAAATGTCGGGGCAGGGGTTCGGCGGCCCGCGGCACCGGGATACCGCCTATGCGCTGTCGGCGCAGCTCGCCTCGCGGCTGACCGGCGACGAGATTTCGCCGGATAAGGTTCGCCTGGCGGTCCGCGTCCGGGACGCCTGAGCGGCGCATCTGTTAGTCGGCGCGTTTGGGCCGAACCCTTGACCCGGCGCCGCCGGGAATGCGACTCTTGCCCGTGGATCGATGATCCGGGAGGTCGCCCATGAACATCGTCGGAATTCCTAAATTCCTCGTCGCCGCGATTACGGCCGCGCTGATGACGCTGGTCGCCGGGACCGTCGGCGCCGCACCCCAGGCGCTGGGGCTGGTCGCGACGACCTCGCCAACACCGCTGATCTGCCGCGACGGCGAATGCGCCGCGATGTTCGCCTCGTTCTGCCTGCAGCGGCACCGCATCGCGCCCTTCCGGGGGACGCTCTACCGCCCGGCGCGAAACATCGAGATCACGCTGGTCGTGACCAAGACCGACGGCACGGAAGTCCGGCTTCCGGGCAACGAGCGCCTGCAGTTCCGGGCCGGGGCCGACTACACGCTGGTGCGCATCAGTATCGACGAGCCGAATATCGCGGCACTCGGCGGCATCCAGGTCGCCGTCGAGGTCGGTCGGCATGCCTCGCTGGTGCCGATGGCGATCGCCGGCGACACCGACCCGATGAGCCCGCGCGAGCTTGCCACCGCTATCGGGCCGGACCGCAAAGTCGCCGCGGCGTTCTTCGAGAGCGGCACGACCGAGCTGACCCGGCTCACCACCTGGCTGATCAACGCGCTGCCGGAGAAGGGCCGCCTCGCCTTGGGTCGCCGGGACGACGTCTGGCGGCGGGCCGAGGAGGCTGGCCGCGCCGAAGGCATCGGGGAGGATGCGATTGGACAGGCCGGCCAGTCGTACCGCGGTTGCGCCTCGATAGTCGGCAAGGGAAGCGCCTTCGGGATGCGCGGCTGCATGATCCGTCTGCATCATCACCGCCAGTCGACCATCAACAAGACGTTCTGGCGGTCGCTCGCCGGGGTCTGACCTTCATCCTTGCGACGCGCGCCCCGCGACGTCGGGGCCAGGCCTATTTCTTGATCTTGATCTTTTTCTCGGCCTTGGCCTGATCGGGCCGTCGCGGCATGGTCACGGTCAGAACGCCCTTGTCGAACTTGGCGTCGATCTTGCCGCTCATCACGTAGTCCGGCACCTTGAACGACCGCTTGAACGAGCCGTAGCTGCGTTCCATGACGTGCACGTTTTCATTCTCGTCTTCACGCTCGTAGGACTTCTCGCCCTTGATGGTCAGCATGCCGTCGCTGAACACGAGTTCGATGTCGTCTTCGTCCATGCCCGGCAACTCGGCCGTGAGCTTGATGTCTTTCTCGCTCTCGGTGATGTCGACCTTCGGCGTGATGATACCCGGCGACCGGCTGAGAATACCGCTCGACGGGCTGCGGGCGAACGGCGCATATATCGAGTCACCGAAATAGTTGTCGAATACCCGGTTCATGTTTTCGTTCAGGCTCATGCCCGGATGCATCGCCCGATGGCCCGCCGCAGCCTTATCGACCGCTCTCGACGTGTCACTTTTGGCCATGGCTAACCTCCTCTTCACACAGAAAATCCCGCTTCTGGAGGCATCCCATCACGGATCGGTCATAGGCCGCATTGACGCAAATCTAGGAGATGTGAAATCACCGGGCATTGACGCGATTCCGATCCGGTGCGAGTCTGTATCGAATGCTCTGGCGGAACGGAGGAGACCGACGCCATGACGATCCATAAATCATTCGCGATATCCGCCGCGGCGCTGGCCTTGCTGGCGACGGCGGTCCTTGGCGGCCCCGCGCGGGCGGAGCCGCAGGCGCTCGGCCTGGTCGCGACCGACGAGCCGGCGCAGATGCAATGCCAGTTCGGTCGTTGCGATGTATTTCTGTCGGCCTTCTGCCTCGAGCAGAAACGCCATCCCCCGATGCGCCCCCAAGCCTATCTCGCCGGCCCCGGCGCCGAGATCACCCTGGTGGTCGAAACCCGCGACGGCCGGACACTGAGGCTCAAGGGCCAGGACTGGCTCGCCTTCGAGACCAACAACGCCTACACCTCGGTTCTGGCCTACCTGCCGGAGGCGCGCCTGGCCGCACTCGACCCGGCCCATGCCGCGGTCGAGGTCGGGCCGCTCGCCTCGCTGCTGCCGCGGCCGGTGGCCGGCGACCCGACTCCGCACACCGATGCCGAGATCGAGCTCGCCATGAACGGCTATCGCAAGGCCGCCGAGGCGTTCTTCGGCACCGGCAGCGAAAAGGCCGGGATGTTGGCGGCGACGACACGGCTGATCAACGACCTGCCGCGGGTCGGCGCGGCGCCGAAGGCGCTCCGCGACAAGGTCATTCGCGACGCGACCCGGGGTGCGGCGGCCGGAACCGTCGCCCGGTGCGAGGCCGCGTCGGTGGCGAACTCGCGATTGTCGCTGCGCTTCTGTCTCGAACTCGAGCACAGGCAGATCCAGATAGACACCAACGAGAGCTTCTGGAACTCGCTCGCCGGGGTGTAGGCGAATTCGTCATTCCGGACGGCGTGCAGCGCCGATCCGGAATCCATGCCTGGGCATTGCAACCTGCACCTCTCAGGCACGGACTCCCGCTTCCGCGGGAATGACATCAATTTCCACCGGGTAGAATCGAAAACGCCTCATCCTGAGCCTGTCGAAGGATGAGGCGCGGTTGTTCGACGAACGACGACCGCCTGATCTAGTGCACCGGCTCCGTCTTGTCTTCCTGGCTCTGGCTCTCGCCCTCGGCTGCGACGGGCGGTGTTGGCGCCGGTTTCGGCGATTTGCGCAGCGGTTTGCGCACCGACCTAGGCGGGACGCGCTCGCTCTGGACCTGGCTTGACCGCTTTTCGATGGTCGCCGCCTTGGCGTGCTTGTAGAAGCCGTCGACCACGGCGCCGGCTTGGATCTCGAGCCGCTCGTGGCTGACGTCGCCGATCACCATCGCGGTCTTGAACAGGAAAACGAACTTGGCGCGCACCGAACCACGGATGGTGCCGAGGACGTTGAGCGTCTCGACCTGCACCTTGCCCTCGACGTGGCCCTTCTCGCCGACCGTCAGGGAGTGGGCGCGCACGTTGCCGTCGACCCTTCCCTCGATGTGCAATTCGCCGTGGCCGTCGAGATCGCCCGCGATGTTGAGGTCCGCGCCGATGATCGACGGCGGCTGAACCTCCGGTGTCTCGGCCGAGGCCGACGCACCGCCCTTGCGTCTAAAAACCATTCCCCTTGGCCTTTAGTTTTTCCCTATTCGCGGGCATGGTACTGGTTAATCCGCGGTGCCACAAGGCGCGGCGGCGGGCGTCAGCGCATCCGCAAAAGCGCCCGTCATAAAACGTTGAAAAGAAAGGGAGATCATGACTGATCAACTCGCCGAGGAAGGCCTCAAGACGCGCCGCGAAGTGCTGGGCGCGACCCATGTCGACAGGTCGATGGCCGCGGCCGACGACTTCACCGGGCCGTGGCAGGAGATGCTCAACACGTGGTGCTGGGGCGCGGTGTGGAACCGGCCGGGGCTCGACCGCAAGACCCGCAGCATGCTGAATCTCGCCATGCTTGCCGCCCTCAACCGGCCGCACGAGCTCAAGCTGCACATCCGCGGTGCGCTCAACAACGGCCTCGACAAGGACGAAATCCGCGAGATTTTCCTCCATGTCTCGATCTATTGCGGCGCGCCGGCGGCGGTCGAAGCCTTTCGCATCGCCAAGGAAACCTTCGCCGAGATCGACGGCGCCGACTAGGGAGCGAACGACATGCGAGTTGGATTCGTAGGGATTGGCAACATGGGCCGCCCGATGGCGGCGAACCTCGCCCAGGGCGGCCACGAGCTGATCGTCGCCGATTTGAGCCGCGAGGCGGTCGAGAGTTTCACCGGCGAGTTCGACAACGCCCGGCCGGCCAACGGCCTCGCCGCCCTGGCGCAAGATTCGGACGCGGTGATCACCATCGTGCCGAACGGCAAGGACGTGCGCAAAATCGCGCTTGGTGCCGACGGCGGCGACAACCTCGCCGACGGCATGGCCGAGGGCTCGCTGTTGATCGACATGAGCTCGTCGGCGCCGACGGGCACGGTGGAGCTCGGCGCCGAGATGGCCGAGCGCGGCATCGCCATGGTCGACGCGCCGGTCTCGGGCGGGGTGCCGCGGGCGATCGACGGCACGCTGGCGATCATGGTCGGTGGTGATGCGGCCGATATCGAACGCTGCCGGCCGCTGCTCGAGGTGATGGGAGGTCAGATCTTCGAGACCGGCAAGCTCGGCTCGGGCCATGCCCTGAAGTGCCTCAACAACGTGATGTCGGGGACCCACCTGATCCTCGCGGCGGAAGCCTTGCTGATCGGCAAGAAGTTCGGCATCGGGTCCGAGACCATGGTCGACGTGCTGAATTTCTCGAGCGGCAAGAACAGCGCGACCGAGGGCAAGATGAACCGATACATCCTGAACCGCGCCTTCAACTCCGGTTTTTCGATGGCGCTGATGATGAAGGACATCGACACCGCGCTCGACCTGGCGAAGGAAATGGAGGTCGGCTGGTTGATCGGCGGGCTGGTAAGGAATATTTACAGGGCAGCGAGAAACCAACTGCCGGACGATGCCGACAACGCCGAAGTGGTAAAGTGGCTGGAAGCCAATGCCGGGATCGAGTTGTAGCCCCAGAGGGAGAGAGACGAAAATGGGTATCACGCTGGAACAGTTTGCGAAGCAGTGTCACGACATCCTGGCCGACGCGCCGGGACCGGAGGGCCGCGAGAAGGTCAAAGCCGCATTGCAAGTGGCGCTGATGGACGACGATTTCGTCACCGAGACCGTCGGCCCCGACAACAACGAGAAACGCAAGATCCTCTATGAGGACCCGGAGCTCGGCTTCTGCATCCTCGGCCATGTCCATGACGGCGCCGCGGAATCGAAGCCGCACGACCACGGGCCGGCCTGGGCGATCTACGGCCAGGCCGCCGGTGAGACCGAGATGACCGACTGGCGCTTCGTCGAGGAGCCGGCCGAGGGCAAGGCCGGCAAGGTCGAGGCGATCAAGACCTACGAAATGAAACGCGGCGACGCCTACGTCTACCAGGAGGGCGAGCTGCATTCGCCGAGCCGGGCCGGACCGACGCGGCTGATCCGCATCGAGGGCCAGAACATGGACACCATCGAACGCATCTGGCACGAGGTGGCGTAATACCAGAGGACGTTGGCGAGCGACGCGATGATAGAATTTGCGGAGTACGTGGTCTCCGAGCTGAACTTCCTCGACCCCGGCGTCGAGAAGCCGCAGACCTTCATCTACCCGCCGACCTCGGGCAAGGACCCCATGCGGCCGAAGCTCGACCCGCACGAGGTGCGCATCTACGACGCCCGCGACATTGCCGACACCCTGTCGCTCGACAAACAGGGCTTCGAGCTGATGCGCCACCAAAGCCGGGTCGAGAACTTCTACGACGACGGCCAAGTCGAGGCGGTCTATTACGCCGAGACCGAGGCGCTGGTGAAGCAGGTCATGGGCGCCACCCGGGTCCACATGTTCGACCACACGGTGCGCAACAACGCACTCGCCGACGACAGTGACAACCTTATCCGCCGGCCGGTAGGCCAGGTGCACAACGACTATACCGACAAGTCGGGCCCCCAGCGCGTGCGCGACCTGTTGGGGGACGAGGCGGAGGAACTTTTGCAGCACCGGTTCGCCTTCATCAACGTCTGGCGCCCGATCAAGGGGCCGGTGCTCGACCAGCCGTTGGCGCTCTGCGACGCCGGCAGCATGGCGCCCGACGATTTGGTCGAGACCGATCTCGTTTACGAGGACCGGGTCGGCAACATCCACGGTGTGCGCTTCAATCCGGACCAGCGCTGGTACTACGTCCGCGAGATGCAGCCGGACGAGGTGATGTTCCTGAAGTGCTTCGATTCCGAGACCGACGGCCGCGCCCGCTTCATGGCCCATACCGGCTTCGCCAACCCGGAATCTCCGCCCGACGCGCCGCCGCGCGAGAGCATCGAGGCCCGCACCATCGCCTTCTTCGCACCGCAGGATTCCTAGGCAACTCGCCGGATGGCGAAGGCATCGAAAAAGGCCCGCGCGATAGGCTTCAATCATGTGGTGCTCGAGGTCGACGACCTCGACGCGGCGCTCGAATTCTATGGAAAATTCCTGGAACTGCCGCTCCGGTCGCGCGGCGAGACCATGGCGTTCGTCGACATGGGCGACCAGTTCCTGGTGTTCGCCACCGAGCGCACCCAGGGCCCTGATCGCCACCGGCACATCGGGCTGGTGGTCGACGACCGCGAGCCGGTGCGCCAGGCGCTGGTGGAGATGGGTGTCGAGTTGTTGCCGGGTCGCGGCATGGACTTCCTCGACCCCTGGGGCAACCGCATCCAGCTCGTCGAATACGCCGATATCCAGTTCAGCAGGACGCCGGGCGTGCTGCGCGGCATGGGCCTCGAGGACCTGACCAAGACCGAAGCGGCGCTCGCCGAGCTCGCCGAGAAGGGCATGGCGCCGGACTAGGGCGCACGCCGCTCAGTCGCCTTCGGCGAGAAAGGCCCGGACCTCCTCCAGGAACCTCGGCCAAGCGGGCTCATGCTCGAGGATCAGGTGGTTTTGCCCATCGAGCGGCACGAAGCGTGCGCCCGGAATGGCCGCGGCGACCCGCCGGCCCTCGTCGAACGGGACGACACCATCTTCGCGGACATGCATGACAAGCGTCGGAACGGAGACCTGATCGAGCAAATCCGTCACGTTTATGTCGTTTTGAATCTGGCGCTGGCGAACCGCGTTTTCGGCCGTCGTCGTGATGCGCTGAACGTCGTTGAACCATTGCATTTGCTCGGCGGTCGCATTGGGGACGAAGAGCGAAGTGAAAACCTGCCGGAAGGCCGGATTCTCTTGACCCCAACCGTTCCGGATCACGGTCATCAACGCCTGTTCCTCGTCGATGTTCGTTTGCGAGCCGCGATGGTTTCGGCCTCTGGCGTAGCTGCCATAGAGGATGAGCCGCGACACTCGCTCGGGATACTGGACGGTATAGGCGATGGCGACGCCGCTGCCTTGCGAGATACCGAGTATGGGAAAACGATCCGCACCCGTGGCCTCGACCATGGTTTCGAAGTCACTGACCCAGGCATCGAAAGATAAATCCTCGGCGTCCCAGTCGGAGAGGCCGTTGCCGCGTTGATCGTAACGGATCAGGCAGCGATCCTCCGCGAGCGCATGCAGGACATGACGCCAGATCGGACTCTCCCAATCGTATTCGAGATGGTTGAGCCAGTTTGCCGATTTGATCAGCGGCGGCCCCGTGCCGACGGTCGCATAGGCCAGCCTCACACCATCGGGCGCGGTACAAAAGCGGATGTCCTGCTCCATGTCCCGCGCGCCGGCAACGCCCGACGCGGCCTTCGGCGCACCGCCTTCGCGCGTTACTTTGTAAGCCCGCACCGGATCGGCGATGTTCTTGACCTGCTGCGCGCCCATGTCCTCGAAGCCGACGTCGAGCTTGCCCCGGACCTGGTCGACCACGGCGCCCGAGACGCAGATGCCGCCGGGCTCGGCCAGGCTCTCCAGCCGCGCCGCGACGTTGACTCCGTCGCCGTAGATGTCGTCGCGGTCGACGATGACCTCGCCGAGGTTCACGCCGATGCGGAATTCGAGGCGCTTGTCGGCCGGAATGTTGGCGCCATCGTCGGCGAGCTGTCGCTGGATGCCGACCGCGCATTCGACCGCCGCGACGACGCTGGCGAACTCGGCCAGCACCGCGTCGCCGGCGTAATGCACGACACGCCCGCCGGCCCCCTCGATCCGCCCGGAAATCAAATCGAGCCCGGCCGAAAGCTGTTTGTGCGTGCCGACCTCGTCCGCACCCGTGAGCCGACTGTAGCCTGCCACGTCGGCGTAGAGGATCGCGGTCAGCTTGCGGATGACGGCGTCGTCAGACATCGGATGTCTCCGGCAGGCCTGCCTCGCGAAGGGTATCATGAAGGCGATCCTGGCTCGCCGGATCCTGGATACTCGGCATCTCACGGATGAAACGCAGCGAAAAGTCCGGCGCCCGCGCCAACGCCTGATCGAGCGCCGACCGGGCTTCGTCCTCGCGCCCGAGCTTGGTCAGGGCGGCCGCGAGAAACCCGAAGGACCAAGCCCGCGGGTTTGGACCATGGGCCGCCCGACGCGCCCATTCAGCGCACTCCTCGTACTGTTCGAGCGCAAACAATGTGGCCGACCGCATGTGCTGGAATCCACTGAGAAAGGCGTCCTGCGGGCTCAAACGCATCGCCTGATCGAGGTGCGGGAGAGCTTCCTCGGCCCGGCCCGCACGGGTCAGTGCCGCGCCGAGAATGTAATGCGCCATGGCGTAGTTGGGATTGAGGGCAATCGCCTTTTCGACCTTCGATATGGCGACGTCATGCTGGCCGAGGAAACTATGCACTCGGCCGTCGGCCCAGAGACAGGTCGGGTCCTTGGAATCCAGTGCAATTCCGTCGTGCGCTTTTGCTTGCGCTTGCTCGATGAGCACCTCGGGATCGTCCGGCTGGTAAAGCAGCAGAAACCGAATTCGCAAATCCGCCGCCATCGCGAAGGCCGGTGCAAAATTCGGATCGAGGTTGTTTACCTTGTCGAACAGCTCGATCGCCGAGGCGAGGCCTTCTTCGGTCGTCGTGTAGTAGGCCGCGAGGCCACGCTGGTAGAAGTCCCAGGCATCGAGGCTGTCCGGCGGTTTGCTCCGCGCCCGGGCAAGTTCCGCTTCGCTGATCTCGGGCGCGATCGCACCGACGATCGCCTCCGTGACCTCGTCCTGGACCGCGAAGATATCCTCGAGATCGCGATCGTAGCGCTCTGCCCAGATATGGTTGCCGGTCTCGGCATCGATCAATTGCCCGGTAACCCGGATACGGTCGCCGCCGCGCCGCACACTTCCCTCCAGCACGTAGCGGACGCCGAGTTCCCTCGCGACGTCGCGAATGTCGATGGCTTTGCCTTTGTAGGCGAAGCTCGAATTGCGCGCGATCACGAACAGCCATCGGAACTTGGAAAGACCGGTGATGATGTCCTCCGCCATGCCGTCGGCGAAGAACTCCTGCTCCGGATCGCCGCTCAAGTTGTCGAACGGCAGTACCGCGATCGAAGGTTTATCGGTCACCGGCGGCGGCGTCTCGAAAGCCGAAGGCGTGTCGATCAGCACCTTATAGGCCGACACCGGCTCGGCGATGTTCTTGACCTGCTGCGCGCCCATGTCCCGGAACCCGACATCGAGCTTGCCCTTGACCTGCTCGAACACCGCGCCCGAGACGCAGATGCCGCCCGGGTCGGCGAGGCTCTCCAAACGTGCGGCGACATTGACGCCGTCGCCGTAGATGTC
>JASLSL010000209.1 GCA_030743445.1 Alphaproteobacteria bacterium | reverse complement strand
CCGATGCCGCCGCCCACCGGCTCGACGATGCAGGCGGCGATGGTGTCGCCGCCGTGGAGGTCGCAGAACCGCTGCAGGTCGTCGGCGAGCTCCGCCCCCTTCTCGGCCTGGCCGCGGGTGAAGCGGTTCTCCTCGATCGCGGTATGGCGCATGTGCAGGACGCCCGGAATGCCGAGGCCGAACATATCGCGGTTCTTGACCATGCCGCCGACCGAGAAGCCGGCGAAGTTGACCCCGTGATAGCCGCGCTCGCGCCCGACGATGCGCATGCGCTGCCCCTCGCCGCGCCGCCGGTGGTAGAGCAACGCGATCTTGAGCGCGGTCTCGACCGCCTCCGAGCCGGAATTGCCGAAGAACACATGGTCGAGCTCGCCCGGCAGCAGGCCCGCGACCCGGCGCGCCAGCTCGAAGGCCGCGGGATGGCCGTGCTGGAACGGCGGGGTGTAGGAATTCTCGAGGAGCTGCTGGTGGACCGCCTCGGCGATCTCCGGGCGCGAGTGGCCGGCCGGCGAGCAGAACAGGCCCGAGACCGCATCCAAGATGTCGTGGCCCTTGTGTCTCTTGAACACCAGGCCCTTGCCCTCGACCATGATGCGCGGTTGCTCGTTCATGAAATGCCGGTTCTAGGTGAACGGCATCCAATAGGACTCGAGATCGTTGGCGGCATACGACATGGCGGGTCTCCCGGGGCTAGTGTTATGGAAGCTAGTTTACACGCGCGGGCGGTATTTACGCCATCGCCCCCTGCTACGGCCTGCGCCCCCCTGCTCTACAACGACCCGAAAAAGCTGCGGCCGCGTGGTCCCCACGCGGTCCCTGGGACTAACGCCCGCGTAATTCCACGCCTTTTCGGGAGTTTCCGGCGGCCTTGGGCCGGGTGGTGTACACTACCGGGCGGGCCGGCCCGCCGGTCGGTTGCGCGGCGGCGGGCGGCCCCTGTAACGTTTTCCCATAACATTGATAAATCGGCGATTCTTCCGGCACCCAGGCGGTCCTCGCGGCCCCGGGACACGATGCGGGAAAGCGCCGGGCGGCGCGCCGGGAAGCAGTCCGGCGGCGCTGGCTAACATGGGGAGGAATGCGCCATGGCGGACAAGCCCAGGCGACGCAAGGTCACGAGCCGCACGCTGAACAAGAAAATGGCCGACGGCGAGCAGATCGTGCAGATGGCGATCTACGACTACCGCAGCGCGGTGATCGGCGACCGGCTCGACATCGACATCCTGTGCGTGTCGGACACCGGCGGGATGATCCTGTTCGGTCACAAGAGCACCGTCACCGTCACCTTCGACGAGGTGATGATGATGGCCAAGGCGATCGACCGCGGCAGCCAGTACGGCATGCGCATGGTCGACATGCCCTATTGGAGCTTCCACATCTCGCCCGAGCAGGCGGTCGAGAACGCCGGCCGCTTCGTCGGCGAGGCCAACGCCGAGGTGATGAAGTGCGAGGGCAACATCGAGCACGCGCGCGCCATCGAGGCGATCTGCAAGGCCGGCATCCCGGTGCAGGGCCATGTCGGCATCACCCCGATGCGAATCCCGCAGCTCGGCGGCTTCTTCGCCCAGGGCAAGGACGCCGAGGGCGCCAAGCGCCTGGTCGAGGACGCCCAGGCCTTCGTCGATGCCGGCTGCTTCTCGATCCTCTGCGAGGTGACCACGGAGGAGGTCTGCCAGTACTTGGCCCAGACCCTGCCGGTGCCGGTGGTGAGCCTGGGCGCCGGCAACAAGGCCGACGGCGTGCACATCATCACCTCCGACCTGTTCCACCTCTACGAGGAGCACGTGCCGCGCCACTCGAAGATCTACACCGACCTGATCCCGATCATGGAGGACGTGTTCATCCGCTACCGCGACGAGGTGCGCGAGCACGTCTATCCGGGGCCCGAGCACACGGTCTACATGGACGACGCCGAGTGCGAGAAGTTCGCCAAGGCGATGAAATGGGACTCGAAGCTCGAGGAGTTGGACAAGAAGAAATCCGGCGGCGGACTTTCGACCGTGGAACGCCTGTTCCTGCTGATCGGACCGGTGGCGTTCCTGACCTACCTGGTCCTGCGCGCGCCCTGGATCGCCGCCATCCCACCGGTCGCCTTCGCCGTCTTCGTCGCCTACCGGCGCAAGAAAACGCCCGATTGGCTTCGAAGACCGGCGGAAGGTGGTAGTATACACCAGTTGGATTCCGAGCCCGCCCATCAACGAGTCGACTAGATATGAATATCGACATCGACCGCAGTTCCCCCCTTCCCTTGCACAGGCAGCTTCGCCGATGCCTGACCGAGGCGATCGCGAGCAATCAAATCCCGCCGGGGCAATACCTGCCCTCGACCCGGCAGCTCGCCGCGTCGGCCGGGATCAACCGGCTGACCGCGTTGAAGGCGCTGCAGGCGATGCAGCGGGCCGGCATCGTCCAGGCCCGCCCGGGCCGCGGCTACTACGTCATCGCGCGCGAGCCGGGCCAGGTGCCGGTGCCCGATTTCGGCAAGGACCTGGTCGGCGTGCCGGCCAAGTACCGGGCCCAGTTCCAGGCGGCATATTCGGATACCGTGCGCTCGGCCGAGGACATGCCGCTGTCCTTCGCCGCCGGCTATCCGGACGCCTCGCTGCTGCCGCTGAAGCAGTTGCGCCAGCTGTTCGCGCGCTGGACCGGCAAGTTCGCCGGCGAGGATTTCGAGTACCAGGTTCCGGGCGGGCACCCGTGGCTCCGGGAACAGCTTTGGACCTACCTCGCCGAGCGCGGGATCGAGCCGCGCAAGAGCCACGGCCTGCTGGTGACCAACGGGGCGCAACACGCCCTCGACCTGTTTGCCCGTAGCCTGCATGGTCGAACCGGTGCCGCGGCGGTCGAATCGCCGACCTATTACGGTGCGCTCGCCGCCTTCGAGCTCAACGGATTCGAAATCGTCTCGGTACAGCAGGACGCCCGCGGCCTTTCGATTTCGGCGCTCGAGGCGCTGTTGAAGGAACAGAGCGTCGACTTCCTCTATACCAACCCGACCTTCAACAACCCGACCGGGCTAACCCTGACCCGCGAGCGCCGCCAGGCCCTGATCAAGCTCGCCAAGCGCCATCAACTGCTGATCCTCGAGGACGACACCTATGTCGACATCGGCTTCACCGGCGCCCACCTGCCAAGCCTGATCTCGCTCGACGAGACGGCGTCGGTGTGCCACATCGGCTCGTTCTCGAAGTCGTTCATCCCGGGCCTGCGGATGGGCTTCATCATCGCGCCGAAATCGTTGATCCAATCGATGACCAACGTGCACGGGGTCAACGACATGTGCTCGTCGACGATCTCGCAACTGGTGCTGGCCGACGCGCTGGCTTCCGGGCTCTATCCGCGCCACCTGCGCCGCATGCGCAAGGTCTATCGCAAGCGCTGCAAGACCATGGAGCAGGCGCTCAACGAGCAACTGCCCGAGGGCTGCCAGTTCCACACGCCCAAGGGCGGGTTCTTCTTCTGGATCCGGCTGCCCGAGGTGATCGACTCGCAGGCCCTGAAGAAGCGCTGCAACGAGGACGGGGTCGACTTCGCCGACGGCCCCCACTTCTCCGCCGAGGGCCTGGGCGCCAACTACGTGCGGCTCAACTTCACGCTCCTGGACGAGGACGCGATCGTGAAGGGCGTCAAGGTGATGGGCCGGAACATAAAGAAGCTGTTGTA
>JASLSL010000208.1 GCA_030743445.1 Alphaproteobacteria bacterium | reverse complement strand
TCTGGACCGCACCGAGTTGCTGCGCCATAGGCCGCAAATCGGGCTTATACCTTACGAGCCGTTCCGCCGCTTCGCGGCTTCGTTCCACCGCGACCCGGCGGGCGAGGCCTCCCTTTACGTCAAGGGGGCGGCCGAGACGGTGCTTCCGATGTGCGCGGAAGATGGCCGGCGAGACGAACTCTTGGCCGTGGCCGACGACATGGCGGCGAATGGATACCGGGTGATCGCGGTTGCCGCCGGACCAGCCGATGAGACGATGGCGCGCAACGGAACGGAACCGGAGCGCTTCAGCCCCCGGTTCCTCGGCTTCGTCGGGTTGATCGACCCCGTCCGCGCCGAGGTTCCGGCGGCGATCGACGCCTGCCGGGCGAGCGGCATCGACGTTCGCATGATCACCGGCGACCATCCGGCGACGGCGTTGGCGATAGCGCGAGAGCTCGGCCTCGCCAACGACCCGGCCGAAGTGATGACTGGGATCGATCTCGAAGGCATCCTGCCGGAGAGACACGGCGCATACACCGAGGCCCAGTGCTCGGCCATCGCCCGGCCCAAGGTCTTCGCCCGGGTCGACGCTATGCAGAAGCTGCATATTGTCCACGTTTTGCAGCAGCTCGGTCATTTCGTCGCGGTCACCGGCGACGGCGTCAACGACGCACCGGCGCTGGAGGCCGCGCATATCGGCGTTGCGATGGGCGAGAAAGGGACCGACGTGGCGCGCGGTGCCGCCGACTTGGTGATCGCCGACGACAGCTTCTCCTCGATCGTGGCCGGGATCGAGGAGGGGCGCATCGCCTATGACAACGTCCGCAAGGTGACCATGCTGCTGATCGGGACCGGAATCGGCGAGATCGTGCTTTTCGTGCTCTCGCTTGTCGCCGGCCTCCCGATTCCGCTGTTTGCCGTGCAACTATTATGGCTCAACCTGGTGACGAACGGCGTCCAGGACGTGGCGCTCGCCTTCGAACGCGGCGAGGCCGACGTGCTCGAGCGGCGCCCGAGACCGCCCGATCAGCCGATCTTCGACGGCCGAATGATCACACAGACCTCACTCGCCGGCGCGTTCATGGGATTTGCCGGTTTCGCGTTCTTCCTATGGGCGCTCCGCGCGGGCGTGCCGGAGGAACAGGCGCGGACCGCGCTGCTTTTGCTCATGGTCCTGTTCGAAAACGTCCATGCCTTCAATTGCCGCTCGGAGACCCGGTCGGCCTTCCGCGTCCCGATCCGCAACAATCCCTGGATCGTCCTCTCGGTCGCGGGAGCGCTGTTCCTCCATCTGAGCGCGATGCATTGGGACGCCGCCGCCCAACTGTTGCGGATGGCACCGATCGCCCCCGGAACTTTCCTGGTCGTCCTACCGCTCGCGCTCGGCTTGCTCGCCGCAATCGAAATTTACAAGAGATGGGGTGGGCCCGGAGCCGAGGTATCAAGCTCAAAATGATGGAACCCATGTCTCGAACCACCAGGCTACGTGCCGGAGGGCAGGGCGTACCGGTCGACAACGGAGTCCACGAATCGGAAGCAGCGGCTTTTCCGATCGCCGCCACGGCTTCGCGGGCGGCGGCGGGCGGGCGCCCGATCCCGCCACCACGGAAGCCGCGACTTGCGCCATCCTTGGCCGGTCCGATTGATAGAGCGACGCTCGAAGAAGATCGCGGCGCTCGCCCTGACCAACAAGATTGCCCGCATCGCCTGGGCCATGATGGCCCGCGATGAGAGCTACCGAACACCGTTGCCGGTCAACGACCAAGGCAGCTCGTCAGACGCGCGGGACTCTCGGTATGGCCCGCGCGTAGTCTTTTATCATTCGTTCCGGGCCACTCGCATCCACCACAAGAATGGCCGACAGTCAGCTTTTGGCTGGGTCATCCTTGACCCTTCCCCCTTTGATGCGAAAATGCTAGGAATCAATCAGGCGCCAATTGAGAAGGCGCATTGAGCGAGCCGGAGGCGGAGGCGGCGCTTGGGAGGGCGCAACCGATGCCCGACATCCGCCAGTGGCTGGAACAGCTGGGCGTGGGTCAGGATGCCCAAGCGTTCAAAGAGAACGACATTGATACTGAGGTACTGCCTGATCTGACCGACCCGGACCTGGAGAAGGTTGGGATCGGTCTGGGCCATCGGAAGAAGCTGCTCAAGGCGATTGCCACGTTGTCAAATGTGGGATCAGCCGACGCTCCTGTTTCGACGTTCTCGCCTGAAACCATACCCACAAGGTCAGCTGCACCGGAGGCCGAGCGGCGGCAGCGGACGGTGATGTTCTGCGATCTGGTCGGCTCGACGGAGCTGTCGGAAAAGCTTGATCCGGAGGAACTGCGGGGCGTCATGCGGGCCTATCGCAAGGCCTGTTCCGATGTGATCGGGCGCTACGTTGGTCATGTCGTGCAATACCTGGGCGATGGGATGACGGCCAATTTCAGGTGTGCGACGCGAATTTTGCGTACTGCTTCGGTGAGGCGGCACTGTGCCGGTTGGCATGCCGTAACGGACCGTCGGGC
>JASLSL010000207.1 GCA_030743445.1 Alphaproteobacteria bacterium | reverse complement strand
GACCAACTCGCTTGATCGAGATATCCGCCCCATAGAGCAGCCCGTGCCACGTCGCATTGCCCGTTCCACCCGCATGATGACCTGTAGGGATAACCGGCGATTGCCGGACCGAATGGCGCGCCGAGGGGGAATGCATGTTCTCGCGATTCAGCCTTTCAACGAGCGATATGTCTCGGGATCGAAGGCGTCGACCTGAATCGCCTCGAAGCGGGCGGTCGTCGCCTCGCCAAGCAGCGTGTATTCCTCCTTGGTGATGATCCCCTTGGCGACGGCATCGGACGCCTGGGCCTCTTCGGTGGCGCCGTCCAGGCCGCCATCGCGCGCCGCCGTGCGGACCTTTTGGCGTGCCGGCTGCGCGCGCACGACTTTCTCCAGGGTCGCCTCGAGCCGGCCGAGACCTTCCTCCTGGCTCGCCGGGATATAGACGTCGGGCGTCAGGCGGAGCCGCGCCTCGCCACCATCGAGCAAGCTTTGCGCCACGGTGGCGCCGAGCCGATCGCTCGGCGGCCTGTAACGGGCCCCGATCGGGAAGGCGAGCAGCCGGGTCACGCCGGCGGCGGGCCGGTTCCCCAGATTGGCGAGCACGCCGTCCAGCGCCTCCTCGACTTTCCAGGCGGCGTGTTCGCATGACCAGTCGAGCAGCGGCATTTGCTCGGCCGGCGCGCCGTCGCCGTGGAAGCGCTTGAGCGCGGACGAGCCGAGATAGAGCCAAGCGAGCGCATCGGCCAGCCGTCCGGTAATCTTCTCTTGCCGCTTCAGGGCGCCGCCGAGCGTCGCCATCGCCACGTCCGAGGTCAGCGCGAAGGCGGCGCTGAGGCGCTCGAGGCGCCTGAAATGCCGCGCCGAGGGGCCGGTCACGGGCGCCGCCGCCAGGCGCCCGCCGCTGAGGCCGAGGAAGAACGCGCGCGCGGCGTTGCGGCAGACGAACCCGACATGGCCGAAGATGGCGCGATCGAACTGGCCGACGTCGCCGGCCTGGACCGCCTCGATCTCCTCGTGCACGAAGGGATGGCAACGAATGGCACCCTGGCCATAGACGATCATCGAACGGGTCAGGATATTGGCGCCCTCGACGGTAATCGCGATCGGCACCGCGGTGAAGCCGCGCCCCAGGACGTTGCGCGACCCCCGGCAAATCGCCGCGCCCGCCTGGATGTCCATGGCGTCGTTGACCACGGTGCGCATGGTATCGGTGAGATAGGCCTTGACCACGGCCGACAGCACCGCCGGCTTCTCGCCGGCGTCGACCGCGCCGCAGGTCAATCGCCGGGCCGCGTCCATGAGATAGGTATACCCGCCGATCCGGGCGAGCGGTTCCTCGATGCCTTCGAAGCGGCCTATTGCCAAGTTGAACTGCTCGCGGATCGTCCCGTAGGCGCCGACCACCCGTGTCGCGTGCTGTGCCGCGGCGACCGATAGGGTCGGCAGCGAGATCGATCGCCCGGCGGCAAGGCAATCCATTAGCATTTGCCAGCCCTGGCCGGCGCCATCGCGCCCGCCGATGATGAAATCGAGCGGCACGAAGACATCGCGGCCGACGATCGGCCCGTTCTGGAACGGCACCCCCATCGGGTCGTGACGCCGTCCGATCTCGACCCCCGGTGTCGCGCGCGGGATCAGGGCGCAGGTGATGCCCAAATCCTCCTCCCCGCCCAACAATCCGTCCGGATCGAGCAGGCGGAAGGCGAGCCCGATCACGGTCGCCACCGGCGCCAGGGTGATGTAACGCTTCTCCCAATCGAGGCGCATGCCGAGCACCTGCTCGCCGCCGAATTCACCCCGGCAGACGACGCCGGTGCTGCGCGGCGAGGCGGCATCGCTGCCGGCCTCGGACTCGGTCAACGCGAAGCACGGGATATCGTCGCCGCTGGCGAGCCGCGGTAGATAATGGTTCTTCTGTTCGTCGGTGCCGTAATGCAGGAGCAGCTCCGCCGGGCCCAGCGAGTTCGGCACCATCACCGTGACCGAGGTCGCGATGCTGCGGCTCGAGATCTTGGCGATCACCGCCGAATGTCCGATCGCCGAGAACCCGAGGCCGCCATACGTCTCGGGGATGATCATGCCGAAGAAGCGTTTCTGTTTCAGGAACGCCCAGACCTCCGGTGAAAGATCCCGATCCTGTTGGATTTGCCAGTCGTCGACCATGGCGCAGAGGTCCTCGACCGGGCCGTCGAGGAAGGCCTGCTCGGCCTCGGAAAGCGGTTTCGGCTCGAAGTCGAGCAATTTCTTCCAGTCGGGATCGCCGGAGAACAGGTCGCCGTCCCACCAAACCGTGCCGGCCTCGAGCGCGATGCGTTCGGTCTCGCCCATGCGCGGCAGAATGCCGCGCATCACCCGCATCAGATGCCCGGACAAGACAAGGCGGCGGATCGGACGGAAGCCGAAGACCGCCGCCAGGACAACGGCGATCGCCGCCACCGTCCAGAACGCCTCGGGCGTGGCCATGCCGGCCCACCACCACGCGGCGAGGCCGAGTGCCGTGGCCGACACCCAGGCCCAATAGCCACGTCCGATGTAAATCAATACGACGAACAGGACGACGGCGATCGCAATCAGGGCGATGGTCATGGCTCAGTTCCTAAGCGGTTTTCCGGTCTTCAGCATATGCGACACCCGGGCGATCGACGCCGGGTTGCGGGCGAGCGATACGAAGGCACGGCGTTCGAGATCGAGCAGCTCGTCTTCGCTGAGCGATTCGGTGATATCCGTCTTGCCGCCGCTGAGGACCCCCGCCAGCGCCCGGCTGACGACGACATCGTGCGCCGTCGCCTTGCCGCTGAGCCGGAACCCGTCGACCGCCATGGCGAGGGCGATCGCCGCGGTCTCGCCGGGGAGCGAGATTTCCGGCTCCGCCGGCGGTGTGTAGTCCTGGGCCAAGGCGAGCGCCTTGGCCTTGGCGTCGGCCAAAAGCCGATCCCGGTTCATGGTGATCCCGTCGCCGGGGCGCAGCACCAGCAGGTCGCGGCCCTCCTCGGCCGACCGCGCGACGGTCGCCAGGCCGATCGCTTCGAAGGTCGCGATGATCGGCGGCATCGGGCCGCCGGCGCGATCCGGGTCGGCGAAGCGGCGGAGCAACATCTCCTTGCAACCGCCCCAGCCCGGAACGACGCCGACCCCGACCTCGACCAGCCCCGAATAGGTCTCGCCATGGGCCTGAACCGCGTCGGCGTGCAGCAGGATCTCGCAGCCGCCGCCGAGCGCCATGCCGGCGGGGGCCGCGACCACCGGGAAGGGGGCATATTTCAATGCCTTGTAGGTTTTCTGCCCCTTGCCGACGAGCCATCCGATGACGAACCAGAGCCGCAGCTTCGCGGCGATCAGCAGCAAGCCGATATTGGCCCCGACGGAGAAATTGCTCGCCTCGTTGTAGATCACCAGCGCCTTGTGACCCCGCGGCACCAGCCCGATCGCCTTCGAGATCATAGCGAGGGTCCGTGGGTCGAGCGCGTTCATCTTGCTGTGGAATTCGAGACACAACACGCGATCGCCGATATCCCACAGGCTGGCGGCGCCGTTCTTCGCCACCGGCCGGGTGGATCGCTTTATATCCTCCAGCAACAAAATCCCCGGCGGGCGAGGCACGTCGCGATAGTCGCCCTCGAAGGTGAGATATTGCCGCCGGCCGCCTTCGATCCGGTAGAACGAACGATTGCCCGCCATCGCCAACAGGTTCGGCACCGGCAGGCCCTCGGCCTCGAGCTTCTGGCTCAACCATCGGGCGCCGAGCTTGTCGATCAACTCGAATGGCCCGAATTTCCAGTTGTAACCGAGCCGCATCGCGGCATCGATCGCGACCACATGGTCGGCGATCTCGGTCGCCAGACGGGCAGCGTAGCTCAGCGTGCCGGCGAGCATCCGCCAGCCATACCGCCCGCCCTTGTCGCCGTGCTCGACCAGCGCCTTGAGGCCGCCCTTCCTGGCGGCAGCGACGCTGGCGAGCTTGGGGCGCGTCGCATCCCGGTATTCGCCGGTCGCCAGGTCGCGCGCCTGCTTCACGCGTTCGCCCGACGAGTCGTCGAGCCGGTAGAACCCGCCCTTGCCCTTGCGGCCGGTATAGCCCGCGGCGATCATCTCCTCGATCATGACCGGCTCGCGATAAATGCCGTGGAACGGGTCGTCGTCCGGTAGGGACTCGGCCAGGCTGCCGAGGACGTGCGGCATCAAATCGAGCCCGACCATGTCGAGCAAGCCGAACACGCCGGTCCTGGGTATCCCCATCGGTCGGCCGATGACGGCGTCCGCTTCCTCGACGGTCACCCCGTCCTCGATCGCCGCGACGACGGCGCATTGCAGCCAGTAGGTGCCGATTCGGTTGGCGATGAAGCCGGGCGTGTCCTTGCAGTCGATCACGGTCTTGCCGAGCGCGATATCGGCGAAGCCGCGCATCGCCTCGATCGCGTCCTGCCTGGTGTCGGCGCCCGTGACCAACTCGAGCAATCGCATGTAGCGCGGCGGATTGAAGAAGTGGGTGATCAGGAAATCGCGAGCGAAGCGCGCCGGCATGCCTTCGATTAGCGTGGCCAGAGGAATTGTCGAGGTGTTCGAGGAGACGATCGAGCCGTCCTTGCGGACCGTTTCGAGTTTTTCGAAAAGCGAGCGCTTGATGTCGATGCGCTCGATCACCGCCTCGACGATCCAGTCGCAATCGGCGAGGCGATCGAGATGGTCCTCGATATTGCCGGGCGTGATGCGGTCGGCGTTCTGCTTGTGCATCAGGGAAGCGGGATCGGATTCGAGCAGCTTTTCGATAGCACCTCGGGCGATCGCGCTGCGGTCCTCGGCCGCGTCCGGAACGATGTCGAGTAGCGTCACCGGCACGCCGGCGTTGGCGATGTGGGCGGCGATGCCGGCGCCCATCACCCCGGCGCCGATCACGGCGACCCTTTCGATCGCGCTCAATGGATCGCCTCGAGAATGGTCGCGATGCCCTGGCCGCCGCCGATACACTGGGTCGAGAGCGCGTAGCGTCCGCCCTCGCGCTGCAGCAGGGCCGCCGCCTTGCCGGTGATCCTGGCGCCGGTGGCGCCGAGCGGATGGCCGAAGGCGATCGCGCCACCGTCGAGATTGACCCTCGCCGGGTCAAGCTCGAGGTCGCGCATGCAGGCGATCGCCTGCGATGCAAACGCCTCGTTCAGTTCGACGACATCGATGTCGCCGACCGACAATCCTGCCCTCTCGAGGGCCTTGCGGGTCGCGTGCACCGGGCCCATGCCCATGATCTCGGGCTCGCAGCCGGCGACGGCAATGCTCTTGAGCCGGGCCAGGGGCGCGAGCCCGTTCCGTTCCGCGTAGTCCTCGCTGCAGACCAGCGTCGCCGCCGCACCGTCGGTCAGCGGCGAGGAGGTGCCGGCCGTGACCGTGCCGTTCTCGTCGAACGCCGGATTGAGGGCCGCCAGGCCTTCCGCCGTGGTGTCGGGGCGAATACAGCCGTCCCTCTCGATGCGGGCGCCGTCGTGAGCGATCGATACGATCTCGTCGTCGAGCTTGCCCGCCGCCGCGGCCGCCGCGGCCTTGGATTGGCTTTCCACCGCGAAGGCGTCCTGGGCGTCGCGGGTAATCTGGTGGCGCATGGCCACGTTCTCGGCGGTCTCGCCCATCGAGATGTAGGCTTCGGGATGGCTTTCGTAGAGCGCCGGGTTCGGCAACGGATTGTAGCCGCCCATTGGCACCCTGGTCATCGACTCGACCCCGGCCGAGATGAAGGCCTCGCCGGCGTTCATCTGGATCGCGCCCGCCGCCATATGGATGGCGTACATCGAGGAACCGCAGAACCTGTTGACCGTGGCCCCGGCAACCGTGATCGGAAGACCCGCCCTGAGCGCGACCAGGCGCGCCACGTTCAGCCCCTGCTCGCCTTCCGGGAAGGCGCAGCCGAGGATCAAGTCCTCGATATCCTCCGGCCTGACGCCGGTCCTTTCCACCAGACCGGTGACGACTTGCGCCGCGAGTTCGTCCGGGCGCACCTTGGCGAGCTCGCCGCGCTCGGCGAAGGCAAAGGGGGACCGGGCATACCCGGCGATGACGACATTTTTCATGGCTCGACTTGCTCCTCTGTGGCCGGTCCGGTTTTCGCCGCCTCTTCGGCCGCCAATTCTTTCTTCGACAGCTTACCGATCAGCATCTTGGGCAATTCGTCACGGAATTCGATGTATTCCGGCATCTCGATCGGCGAGAGCTTGTCCCCAAGGAACGCCTTGAGCTCGGCCTCGTCCAACGATTGCCCCTGGCCGAGTTTGACGAAGGCCTTCGGCGTCTCGCCGCGGTATTCGTCGGACACCCCGATCACCGTGGTCTCGAGCACCGCCGGATGCAGCAGGATGGCCTCCTCGATGACGCGCGGATAGACGTTGAAGCCGCCGCACAAGATCAGGTCTTTCATACGATCGACCAAGAAGATGTATCCGTCATCGTCCATGTAGCCGACGTCGCCGGTATGCAGCCGTCCGTCGACGATCGTCTTGGCGGTCTCGTCCGGCCGCCGCCAATACCCTGTCATGACCTGGGGGCCGGCGATGCAAACCTCGCCTTTTTCACCCAACGGCATTTGTCTCTCGGGGGCTTCGATGTCCCGGATTTCGACCACGGTACCCGGCAATGGGATGCCGACCGAGCCTTCCTTGTTGACGCCGTCGAACGGATTTGAGGTCGCCACCGGCGCGCTCTCACTGAGGCCGTAGCCCTCGACCAGGACGCAGCCGGTAATCGCCTCGAACGACCGCTTCAGGGCCATCGGCAACGGCGCCCCGCCCGAAATACAGTACTTGATCGAGGTCAGGTCGTAGGTCTCGAGGTTGGGTGCGGAAACGATGGCGGTGTAGATCGTCGGCACCCCCATCAGCACCGTCGCCCGGCTGCGATCGACCGCCTTCAGAAGATCGTCCAATTCGAAGCGCGGCAAAAGGATCAGTTCCGACCCCGAGGCAATTCCAAGGTTCATCACCAGCGTCATGCCGAACACATGGAACAGCGGCAACACACCGAGAATGCGCTCCTCGCCTTCCCGGAAGCCGCCGACCCAGCGACGCACCTGGGTCAAATTGGCCGACAGGTTGGCGTGGGTCAGCATTGCGCCCTTCGGCACACCGGTGGTGCCGCCGGTATATTGCAGCACCGCGACGTCTTGGCCGGGATCGATTTCGGGTGGTGTCACGGCGCCGTCGTTGTTGGTGAGACTGGCGAACGGTATGTGCTGGACGTCGTCCGGAATATCGGCGACCTCGCTCGCTTTCAAGGTCGAGAAAAGCAATCCCTTGAGGGTCGGCAGGATATCGCTCATGCGGCAGACGACGACGTGCCTGAGGCGGGTCGAGGTCAGCAGTGCCGCGACCTTGGGATAAATCTGCTCCAGATCGAGGGTGATCATGATGTCGGTCTCGGAGTCCTCGACCTGGTGCGCGAGCTCACGCTCGACGTAGAGCGGGTTGTAATTCACGACCGTGCCGCCGGCCTTGAGGATCGCGTAATAGCAGATCACCGCATACGGCGTGTTGGGCAGACAGAGCCCGACCTTCACCCCCTTACCGACGCCGAGATGCCGAAGGCCCTTGGCGGCGCGGTTCACTTGCTCGCCGATTTCGCGATAGGTGTAGGTCTTGCCGAAAAAATCGACACAGCGGTTTTCCGCGAACCGCCGCGCGGCGTCGTCCACGACGGTGTGCAGTGCGCGCACCTCGATACCCTCTGACCAATCGACACCACTTGGATAGGCGGCGAGCCAGGGGTAGTCCGGCGCGCGATCGGGCGATTTCCCCCGCTGTCCGGCCAGCCGGACGCCAAGCCTTCCAATCAACGCACGTCCGATATCCGCGATCGACGATTTCATCGTTTAAACCCACCCCGCGGTGGACACTGCAAAAGTTACCTCGGCGCTATATGGCGACCCCCGACGTTAACATGGGGTCATCCGGCCCTCGGCCCATCATGACGGCTCCCCAGCTCGATCCTCGCCCGGCAAGGACTCGAGAAACGAGATAACGGTCTCTTGGCAATCGCCGGTGTTCTCGTTGAGGATCCCGTGGCGCTTCGCTTCGACCATGTGCACCGTCTTGCTCTGCGAACCGAGCTCGTTCGCGATGATCTCCGCGCTCTTCGGATCGACGACCCGGTCTTCCGTCCCCTGAACGATCAGAGTCGGCGAGTTGACATCGGGGAGCCGCTGCATCAGGTCGTCTATCATTCCACTCAGTTCGTAAAGGCCGCGGACCGGAATGTTGCGATAATTGATGTCGGTATGTTCGGACTTATTGGGATGAAACGGCATGACGCCTTCGAGTGACGACATCCAGCGGACCAGTTTGTTGGCGCCGTGCATCAACGGCACGAATATCAAATTGCGGTTACGGAATTTAACCGGCGCCGAGATGGCGGCGATCCCGACGAGCCCTTCGGGTTGCTCGGCCGCCAATTGCAGCGAGAGAACGCCGCCGGTCGAAAAGCCGACCAGGCAGATGCGCTCGACGAATGCCGACATGATCCGGTAGCCGCGCCGTACCGAGTCGAGCCAATCCTCCCAGCTTCGGTCGCGCAGGTCCCAGGGCGAGGTTCCATGGCCGGCCAACCGCACACCCATGACCGGATAGCCGGCGGCCTCGAGTTTTTGCCCGAACTCCCCCAACTCGGCCGGCGAGGCGAGAAATCCGTGCACCAGAACCACACCCAGACCGTTGGGGCGTTCGGGAAGAAGCAAGTAGGGCGCGCCGCTTTCGGTCGCGGTTTCCGCCTGGTTGATCTTTTCGTGGCGCGGTTGCGAATAGGTCTCGCGGCACCAGTCGTGGGCCATTACCTCGTCGTCGAATCGCAGCAGCGCCAGGGCCCGGTCATCGGTCTCCGGGGCCGCTTCGATCGCCTGCTCGACGGCACGTTGGGCTCCGGCGACCGGCGCGATTTCATTGGCATAGACCTGCACCGGGTTGTTGAGGCGGACCTCGTCGAACTCATGTTCCTCGCGCACCTTTGCAAGGAAGCGGTAACGGTCGGCCTTTCGCTCGACCAGCCCTTTGTCCTCCGCCGCCGCCCAGAATTCATCGAGGTTTCGGGGATCGCCTCGCAACGTCCCGAAATAGGCTTCGGGGTTCCTGAGAATTCGATGCAGGTGGACCGAAGGTTCCCCCTGGATGTTCTTGATCGCCAGATAAAGGGCCCTATTGAACAGATCGGGTGCGACTTCGGGCTGTCCCGAGTCGAGATACCCAAGGATGAGCTGTGACGTCAAGTGGCTGAGATTGACCGTCACCCGGCTGTACATCTCGCGCATGCACGTGTCGCGCAGACGCCGCGTTTCGCGGGCCAGGAAAATGGCGACGAGGTTCTCGATCCAGCGTTCGGAAAAGGTTTTCAACTGGAACAGTTCGTCGAGCGAAAAGATTCGTAGAAATACCTCGTCGATCGCCTTGCGTTCCCACCAGCGGCTGAATTTCTTGGGCTCGATGGCGTCGCCGAAGCGGACATCCATATCCGTGTCTTTCAGCAGGATGTTGCCTTCGATCAACAGCTCTTCGATGAATCGCGGACTCAAACCCTTACCGAAGACCTCCGCCAACTTGTGGACCGCGTTGTCGGTGCTGCGAAGCGGGTAGAAAGTGATATTGGCGGGAATGATCAGGGTCGGCTTGTGCGCCGCCTCGAGCAACGCCTCGACGCCATCTAGCTCCAACGTCTTGGCCCATCTCTCGAGGCGCGGTTGGTCGCCCTTTTCCTCGAGGGAGCGGATTCTGGTTTTGAAGACCTCCAGGGTCAGGGCGATGACGGCGGCCCCTTGATGGTGCTTGCGGCGCTCGTCGGAGGTCGGGGAAAAGATGCTGTATCGCCCCTTCTCGTCGATCACCCGGCGATCCTTCACCATCCCGCCCTCGGGGAAAACGATGACCTTGCGCCCCCGCAGAATCTCTGCCGTAAGCATGGGAAGCAGCCCCGGAAGATCGTTCGGCAACGCACCGACGCCGAGCAGGAATTGGGCCACGCCCTCGCTGCCCGCAAACAATCCCTTGGCCGCGACACAGCGGCAATACGCGCCGGTGTCCTGATGAATCAGGTAGGGCGGGATTACCGTCTCGAAACGCGCGAAATGATTGAACAGGAAAATCTGACCGGCTTCGACTTGACCCTCTTCCTGGTGGAATTTGATGTTGAGGCCGAGACTGTTTTCCAGCATCGAAAAGGCGCGAACGCACCAATCGTACGTCGATTGTTTTATGTCGAGATCGTATTTCTCGTACATGGCCGACCAAATGTTGCGCCGTTGGATACGTTACACCCAATATTGGATATTCATAATCAAAGAAACGTTTGCCGACGTATCGCGCATTTCGGTGCGACGATTGCCGGCCATGCCGTATCGAAACGAGGCGATTTGGGTACGGCGCGAGCGGGCGGTTTGACCGGCCCAGCACGGCTCCTTACCATTGCCTCGACAGGAACCGCCAAGACGAAACGCACAGCCATGAGCTACGAGACGATCGAGGTCGAGCCGCTGAGCCCGGTGATCGGCGCCGAGATCAGCGGCGTC
>JASLSL010000206.1 GCA_030743445.1 Alphaproteobacteria bacterium | reverse complement strand
TATCGCCTCGCAACAACGTCCAGAAGGAAGGCGAGATGGACCGGTTCGTTGCGGCGGTGACGGCGGTGGCGCCGACAGCGACAGATACACCGGTCATCGTGCTGGCGGCGGCCGACGCGATCATCGACGCGATCGAGCAGGCGGCGCTGACCGCGTTCGTGCTGATTTCGATCCTTCTGCTGGCTCTGTTGCGCAGTCTGCGGGATTCGCTGCTGGTGTTCTTCCCGCTCACCTTGGCCGGGTTGCTGACGGTGGCGACGGCGGTCCTGCTCGACCTGCCGTTCAATTTCGCCAATGTGATCGTGCTGCCGCTGCTGATGGGGCTGGGTGTGGCGAGCGGCATCCATTTGGTGATGCGGGCGAGGGAAGAGGAGGAGACGGGCGTCGGCCTCTTGGGGACCAGCACGCCGCGCGCCGTGGTGTTCAGCGCGCTGACGACGATCGGCTCGTTCGGCAGTCTCGCCATCTCGACCCATCGCGGGACGGCAAGCATGGGCGAGCTGCTGACCATAGCGATCGGCTATACATTGGTGTGCACCCTGGTGGCTTTGCCGGCCCTGATGGCGTGGCTCGAGCGCCTCCGGACCGGTTCTACCGAGACCGAAACAATCCGTTGAACGGCGGGCCGAAGGCCGCGCACGCGGTCAGACGTGGTAGTTGCGCGCCCCCTTGATGAACACCGTCAGCCAATAGACTTGTGCGCCAACGGCGCCGAGCGGCAGCAGGACCCAGGCCAGGTCGAAGGCGCTCAGCGCCAGCAGGATAAAGCAGAAATCGGCCCGGAAGATTTCGCGAAAGACGTAGACGAACAGGTCTTTCGGCGCCTTCGGGGGCGGTGAGTAGACGGGGCCACCATTGTCGCTCGCCGGTGTCGCGTCGTCCGCGTCCTTGCCGGCCCCGCGCATCCGGTCGAGCAGGCGCACGACCGCATAGTTGATCGTGCAGCTGGCCGCGGCGGCGACGCCGAGCCAGAACCACAGGACCTCGGCGAAGGCGCGCTCGGCGGCCCATCCGAGCGCCATGAACAACGCGGCGTGAATCAGCCAATCCGCGACGTCGTCGAGGTTTTTGCCGAACCGGCTCTGCATGTTCTTAATCCGGGCAACCTCGCCGTCGCAGTTGTCGAGCACATAGGAAACCACGAACAGGACACCGCCTGCGATCGCCCAGCTTCGCGACCCTTCCAGATAACACAGCGCCCCGGCGAGCCCCGCCAACAGCGAAGCAAATGTGATTTGATTCGGCGTGAACGGCAGCCGCACGAGCATCGGCGTCACCCGCTCGGAGAGGTGGCGAACCAGTGGAAACGGCATTCGTGGGGCCGCCGATTCGTCGCGGAGGCTGGTCTCGTGTGGCGGCGGACCGTTGGCCTGCATCGCATTCCCCGGTGCTGCGAGCTCGATTGCCGCGGCATATCACCGCGATTCGTGGTGCTTGTCGAGCGCCTTGTCGGCCATCGGCGCCGCTTGGATTGGTTCTGGACGGTCGCTGCGATCCCGGCTAAAAGTTGCGCCTTCCGGTCCCTCGGGATGGGAATAGATGCTTGAAGCGCAAAGAGAATCATGATCGATCGGTCGAAATTTCAGATATCGAGGTTGTTGTCGGCAAGGTCACGCGACCGCCGGGGAGCGTGGGGGCGATGAAAGCGGTCATGCTTGCCGCGGGTATCGGCATGCGGCTCGACCGGGGCGACAACTATCCGCCCAAGGTGCTTCTACGTTTCGGCGGGAAGTCCCTGTTGCAGCGTCATGTCGAGATTTTGCGGTACCTGGGGGTTCGCGAGTTGATCCTCGGCGTTGGTCATCTGGCGGGGATGATCGACGATGAGATCGACCGCATCGGCGTCAACGGCTATGTCCGCTGCGTGCACAATCCCCAATACAAGGAGGGCGGAATCACTACCCTTTGGGCCCTGCGCGAAGAGATCACCAGCGGCGATCCGATCATCCTTATGGATGCGGATGTGCTGTATGATCACCGGCTGATGGCGCGTTTGACGGAATTCGATGGCAGCGCTTTCGTCTACGACTGCGAAATCGAGCCGGGCGACGAGCCGGTCAAATTGTGCATCCGCGACGGCGTCATCGTCGACTTCCACAAGCAGCCGACCGAGGCGTACGATTCTTTTGGGGAATGGGTCGGGTTCATCCGCTTCGCCCCTGAAGTCGCCGAGCAACTGCCGAATGCGGTGGCGCCCTATATCGAGGCGGGCGAAACCGATACGCTTTACGAGCAATCGATTCGCGACCTCGTCCAGTCGCTGCCGGCTGAGACCTTCGCGATCGAGGATATTACCGGCCTGCCATGGACCGAGATCGACTTTCAGGAAGATCTGCACCATGCCGAGCAGGAAATTCTTCCCCAACTCGAGGAACTGCCCTGATGGGTGAAGGCAGCGACAGGATCGCCTTCGACCAACGCATCGCGCGCGTCGTGGCCCGGCCCTTGGCGCGCACACCGCTGACCCCGAACGCGGTGACCGGGCTCAGCATCGTCGTCGGGCTCGGGGCCGCTTGGTTGTTCGCCCAAGGGGGAACCTCGATCCATTGGGGCGCCGGGATTTTCGTCGTTGCCGTGTGGATGGACCATCTCGACGGCGAACTGGCGCGCCTGACCGACAAGGCGAGTACCTTTGGCCACTATTTCGACCACGTGGCGGCGATGATCAACTACGTCGCGATGTTCAGCGGCGCGGGGATCGGTCTCAGCGACGGGGCGCTCGGCGAGTGGGCGCCCGTGTGCGGCGTTGCCGCCGGCCTTGCCGTCGCCACCATTATGACCGTTCGAATGTGGATCGAGACCCGTCAGGGCAAGGAGCTGACCCAGATGACGGTTCGTTTCGGTTTCGAGATCGAGGACACGCTCTATGTCGTCGGACCGATAACGTGGCTCGGCCTCCTACCGCCGTTCGTCGTCGCGGCCGGGATCGGGGCGCCGCTGTTCATGGTCTTTGTGATCCGGGAGGCGGTCAGGGCGGTGCGGGCGGCACCGGGGACGGAGGGCTCGTGACCACCCTCGTCACCGGGGCCACGGGTTTCATCGGCTCGGCGGTCGTGCGGCATCTGATCGCGGCGGGCCATGACGTGCGGGCCCTGGTCCGGCCGACCAGCGATCGGCGCAATCTGGAGGGGGTGTCCTGCCAGATAGTGATCGGGGACCTTGCCGAACCGGACTCGCTCGTCGCCGTCGTCGCAGGATGCGACGCGGTCTTCCACCTTGCCGCCGACTATCGATTGTGGGTTCCGGATCCGGAGGCCATGCGGCGCGTCAACGAGGACGGGACGCGCGACCTGCTGCGTGCCGCGGCCGACGCCGGCGCGTCGCGGATCGTCTACACCAGCAGCGT
>JASLSL010000205.1 GCA_030743445.1 Alphaproteobacteria bacterium | reverse complement strand
ATCCAGTCGTCGACCTTGACCAAGGCCCGCTCGGGCTCGCGGAAGCGCGCGAATTCCAGCATCTCGTCGATGATCAGGCTGCAGCGCTCGACGTTGCGCTCGATGCGCTGGAGCGGCCGCTCGACGTCGAGCCCCTTGTCGCGAACCTTTTGTCCGAGCGAGAAGGTCGAGGCGCGGATCGTGCCGAGCGGGTTGCGCAGTTCATGGCTGACGGTCGCGCTGAGCTGACCGAGCATGGCGAGACGCTCATTGCGGACCAGCTCCGCCTGTGCCGCGCGCAGCTCTTGCGTGCGTTCCTCGACCCGGCGCTCGAGGCTTTCGTTGAGCCGCCCGATCTCCTGCTCCGCCCGCTTGCGGTCGGTGACGTCAACCGCAGTGCCCCGATAACCCTGAAATTCTCCGCTCTCGTCGAAGACCGGTCGGCCGCTGGTCAAAAAATACAGCCTCGAACCGTCCGGCCGCGAAAATTCGACCTGCACATCCCGGAACGCCTCTCGTCGATCGATGGCATCGAGATGAGCGTTCCGGCCTTCGGCCTCGGCGGATGTGACCTTCCCGTAATACCGTTCGTAGACCTCGCGGCGGGTCTTGCCGACCAAGTCCCAGGAGCGAAGTCCCGAAACCTCGTAAAAGGCGTCCGTCACAAAGGTAAATCGGCCCTCGGTGTCGGTTTCCCACAGCCAATCGGAGGCGGTTTCGGCGAAATCGCGGAACCGCGCTTCGCTTCCCCGGAGCGCCTGCTCGGCGCGCTTCTGTTCGGTGACGTCCACGGTCATCCCGACCAGACCGACCACCTCGCCGGACTCATTGCGCAATGGAATCTTTTGGATCCAGCAAATTTGCAGGCTGCCGTCGGCGCGCGGAATTACGCGCTTCTCGGTCAGCGGCTCGCCCGATCCCAACACCTCGCGATCATGATTCGAAATCCGCCGCGCGACATCGGCCGGGAAGAAATCGAAGGAATTGCGGCCCGCCGCCTCCTCGTTGGTGAATCCGTACCACTCCTCGTTCTTCTTGTTGATGAAAACGAATCGGCCGTCCACATCCTTCAGGAAGATCGCCATCGGCGCATGGTCGAGGATCGCGCGGAACCGCGCTTCGCTTTCCCGGAGCGCCTTCTCGGCCCGCCGCCGGTCGGTGATGTCCTCGATCTGGGCAACCGCGATCGGTTTTCCGTCGTCGCCTTGCGCGATCACCGAAACGGTGACCTGACCCCAAATCACATCGCCGGAACGGGTGATGTAGCGCTTTTCGAGCTGCACGGACCAGGTTTCACCGGTGATCCATTGTCTCACCGCTTGTGCGGATTCTCTGCGATCGTCCGGATGCGTGATATCGGTCGGCGACATACCGACAAGCATGTTTTGCGGATAGCCGAGCAGGTCGGCGAAGGATTGGTTGACCTGCAAAATCTTATTGCGGCTGTCGATCAGCACCATGCCGATCCCGGCATGCTCGAACAGGCTCCTGAACCGTTCCTCGCTTTCCCGAAGCGCCGCCTCCGCCTGTTTCTGGGCGGTGATATCCCGGCGAACACCTACGATGCCGCCTTCCTTGGTCCGCCGTTCCTCGACCAAAATCCAGCGTCCGTCCACGTACTGTCGTTCGAACGGTCCCGGCGGATTGAGATACATTTCGGCTCGCTCGTCCAACCACGCTTCGAGATCGTCGCCGGGGAACTCGGCGAAGCCACGTCCGAGCCATGCACGAAGGAGATCCTTGTAAGTGATTCCGGGTTCGATCAGGTCGGCGACGCCGGCAAACATTTCCCGGTAACGTTGGTTGCATAGCACCAGCCGATTGTCGGAGTCGAACAGCACGAAACCTTCGGATATGGTTTCGATCGCGTCGAGCAGACGGGCATGCGCCTTGGCCGCTGCCTCGTCCGCGCGCTTCTGTTCGGTGATGTCGGTGGTGATGGTGCCGACCCCCACGAGCTCGCCGTTGGCGCCGTAAGCCGGGAATTTGGTCCACACTGCGTTGAACGAAGAGCCATCGGGAATCGCTAACATGCTTTCGCTGGTCAGGGCTTCGCCGCTTGCCATCACCTGTCGCTCGCCTTCGGCGACGTGTTTCGCATCCTGTTCGTCAGTGAAATCGAAGTATGTCTTGCCGAGCGCCGCTTCCGGTGTGCAGCCATGCAGGCGCGTGAACGCCTTGTTGACCAGGAGGTACCGTCCCTCGGTATCCTTCAGCGTGATGACGGAAGGCGAGTTGTCGATGATCCGGCGCAGCAGCGCCTCGCTTTCCCGATGCGCCTTCTCGGCCTCGACCTGTGCCGTGATATCGGTCCCGATCCCGCGGTAGCCAAGAAATTCACCCTCGGAATCGAACAGCGGCTTGCCGCTGAGTGAGGCATGCAGGAGCCGACCGTCGGCCGCAAGACTCGTGGCGCGGAAGTCGCGGAACGGGCGCCGCGCCCCGAGATCGGCGAGGTGGCGTTGCCAATTTTCGTCCCCTTCATCGGTCAGGATGAGCTCTCCCCTTGTCTTGCCGATGACCTCCTCCGGCTTGATGCCCGTCTGTTCCTGGTATTGCTCGGAGACGTATGAAATGCGCAAATCCCCATCCATCTCCCAGAACCAGTCGGAGGCCGCCTCGGCGACGTCCCTGAACCGCGCCTCGCTGCCGGCGAGCAATTCGTTGGCGCCTTGCAGTTCGGCCGTGCGCTCGGCGACCTGTTGCTCGAGGCTATCTTGGTCGCGCTCCATCGCTTCGATCCGACCACGCAGCCGCGTCGCCTCGGCGAGAAGCTCCGCCGTGGTCATCCGGTCGTAGCCGACGTTGTCCTGGATCGCCCCTGACATTTCTCAAGGCTCCCGAAATTGCTGTCGGCGCGCTCGCAAGCCTAGCGAGAAGACCACGCTGACCAAGCATTAGGTGCATTCGTTAACAATCGTTAATATCGCGACGAAAGAGTTACTAAATCGTTAACAAGGACGGTACGGCGATACCAAATCCAGGCCCGTCAGCCGCCGTCCGGACGGGCGGCAAGCAACATCAAAATTTTGACGTGAGGCCTCGAGGGGGGTCAGGACTCGCCGGCGACCACCGCCTGGGCCGCGGCGAGCCGGGCGATCGGCACGCGAAACGGCGAGCACGAGACGTAATCGAGCCCGACCCGGTGGCAGAAATCGACCGAGGCCGGGTCGCCGCCATGCTCGCCGCAGATGCCGAGCTTGAGGTCGGGCCGGGTCTTGCGGCCGCGCTCGACCGCGAGCGCAACCAACTCGCCGACCCCGTCCTCGTCGATCGAGGCAAACGGATCGCTGGCGAAAATGCCCTTGCGCTCGTAAGTCGGGATGAAGCTCGCGGCGTCGTCGCGGCTGAGGCCGTAGACCGTCTGCGTCAGGTCGTTGGTGCCGAAGCTGAAGAACTCGGCGACCTCGGCGATCTCGCCGGCGCGCAAGGCGGCGCGCGGCAGCTCGATCATGGTGCCGACGATATAGGGCGGCTTGGCGCCCTTCTCGGCCGCGACTTCGTCGGCGACCCGGTCGATCACCGCCTTCAGGATATCGAGCTCTTCCCTGCCGGCGATCAGCGGCACCATGATCTCGAGCTGGACCGGCTCGCCGGTCTTCTCGGCCGCGATCAGCGCCGCCTCGAGCATCGCCCTTGCCTGCATCTCGCAGACCTCGGGATAGCTGATCGCCAGCCGGCAGCCGCGGTGGCCCAACATCGGGTTGAGCTCGTGCAGCTGTGCGACGCGATTGCGGACATGCCCGACATCGACACCCGCGGCCTTGGCGACGTCGGCGATCTCGGCCTCGCCGGTCGGCAGGAACTCGTTCAACGGCGGGTCGAGCAGCCGAATCGTCACCGGCAACCCCTTCATGATGCGGAACAGTTCGGCGAAATCGTCGCGCTGCATCGGCAGCAGCTTGTCGAGTGCGGCGCGGCGTCCGGCCTCGTCCTCGGCCAGGATCATCTCGCGCATGGCGACGATGCGCGACGATTCGAAGAACATGTGCTCGGTGCGGCAGAGGCCGATGCCCTCGGCGCCGAATTCGCGGGCGGTGCGGGCGTCCTCGGGCGTGTCCGCGTTGGCGTGGACGCCGAGGCGGCGGATGTCGTCGGCCCACTCCATGACGGTCTGGAAGTCGTCCGACAACTCGGGCTGCACCGTCGGCACCGCGCCGAGGATCACTTCGCCGGCACTGCCGTCGAGTGTGATCGTCTCGCCCGCCTTCACGGTGACGTTGCCCACGGTCATGGTCCCGGCGCCACCGTCGACGATCAACTCGCCGGCGCCGACGACGCACGGCCGTCCCATGCCGCGCGCCACGACCGCGGCATGGCTGGTCATGCCGCCGCGCGTGGTGAGGATGCCCTCGGCCGCGTGCATGCCGTGGATGTCCTCGGGGCTGGTTTCGGACCGCACCAGGATGACCTTCTCGCCGCTCGCCGCCGCCGCTTCGACCGCATCGGCGCTGAAGTAGACCGCGCCGGAAGCGGCACCCGGCGAGGCCGGCAGGCCCGTGGCGATGATCTGGCGCTCGGCCACCGGGTCGAGGGTCGGATGCAGCAGTTGATCGAGGCCCGTCGGATCGACCCGTGCTATCGCGGTCCTCTTATCGATCAAGCCGTCCTGCTGCATCGCGACGGCGATCCGCAACGCGGCCTGGGTCGTGCGCTTGCCGGCGCGAGTCTGCAGCATGTAAAGCCGGCCCTTCTGGACCGTGAACTCGATGTCCTGCATGTCCTTGTAGTGGGCCTCGAGCGTACTGCGAACGTCCTCGAGCTCGCCGAATACCTTGGGCATGACCTCTTCCATCGCCGGCAGTGGTGACTGATGCGCCTCCTTGCCGCGCAGCGTCAGGTGCTGCGGCGTGCGGATGCCGGCGACAACGTCCTCGCCCTGGGCGTTGACCAGGTACTCGCCGTAGAACGCATTCTCGCCGGTCGAGGGGTCGCGGGTGAAGGCGACCCCGGTGGCGCAATCGTCGCCCATGTTGCCGAACACCATGGCCTGGACGTTGACCGCGGTGCCCCACTCGGCCGGGATGTCGTGGAGCCGCCGGTAGGTCACCGCGCGCGGCGTCATCCAGCTGCCAAAGACCGCGGCGATGGCGCCCCAGAGCTGCTCTTTCGGGTCCTGCGGAAATGGCTCGCCGAGCTCGCGGGCGACCGACTTCTTGTATTCCTCGACCAGCGCCCGCAAATCCTCGGCCCCGAGGTCGGTGTCGAGCGAGACGTCGCGCTCCTCCTTGTGGATTTCCAGGATGTCCTCGAAGTTATGGTGCTCGACGCCGAGCACCACGTCGCCATACATCTGGATGAATCGGCGGTAGCTGTCGAAGGCAAAACGCTCGTCGCCGCTCCGGGCCGCGAGCCCCTCGACCGTCTCGTCGTTGAGGCCGAGATTGAGGACCGTGTCCATCATGCCGGGCATCGAGGCGCGCGCGCCCGAGCGCACCGAGACAAGCAGGGGATTCTCCGCATCACCGAATTTGGCGCCGACGCCCTTTTCGATCACGGCGAGGGCTTCCTCGACCGCCTTCTTCATGCCGCCGGGATAGCTTTGGCCGTTGCCGTAGAAATGGGTGCAGACCTCGGTGGTGATCGTGAAACCGGGCGGTACCGGCAGGCCGAGGCTCGACATCTCGGCCAGATTGGCGCCCTTGCCGCCCAACAGCGCGCCCATCGCGGCCCCGCCCTCGGCCTTGCCGTCACCGAAGCTGTACACCCATTTGGTCATCGCGCTTGGTTATCCCTCTATTTCGCCGAAGTCGGCAACCTGGTTCATGGTCGCGCGGATTTCCGATAGCAGCCGCAGCCGGTTTGCCCGCAGCGCCGGCTCGTCCGTGTTTACGGTCACCTCGTCGAAGAACACGTCGACCGGCCGGCGCAGGATCGCGAGTGCGGCCATGGCGGCGGCGAAGTCCTCGCCCTCGACCGCCGCCCCGGCCCGGGATGCCGCGGCATGCAGCGCCTCGGCGAGGGCCGATTCCTCTTTGGCCTCGAAGGCGGCGGAGTCCGGAGCGCCGTCGTGAGTCACCCCGTCCTTCTTCTCCTCGATGGCGACGATATTGGCGGCGCGCTTGTAGGCGACCAGCAGGTTCGCCCCGTCCTCGCTGTCGAGGAAACGCTGCAGCGCCTCGACCCGCGCCAGGAGGCGCACTAGATCGTCCTCCTGGGTCAGGGCGAACGCGGCGGAGATCAGGTCGTGCCGCACGCCCTGCTCGCGGAGGTGAACCTTGAGCCGGTCGGCGAAGAACGAGAGCAGGTCGCCACCGTCGCAGTCGTGATCGTGGTAGAGCGCGTTCGCCGCGGCGAAGACCGACAGCAGCGGCACCCGCAGGCCGTTCTCGACGATCAGTCGGATGACGCCGAGCGCCGCGCGGCGCAGCGCATAGGGATCGCGCGAGCCGGTCGGCCGCTCGTCGATCGCCCAGAACCCGACCAGGGTGTCGATCTTGTCGGCCAGCGCCAAGGTGACCGAGACCGGGGCGGTCGGGCACCGGTCCCTCGGACCCCGGGGCGAATAATGCTCGGCGATCGCGTCGGCGACATCCTCGCTCTCGCCATCGCCCAAGGCGTAGTAGCGCCCCATCACGCCCTGGAGCTCGGGGAACTCGCCGACCATGCCGGTCACGAGATCGGCCTTGGCCAAGCGGGCCGCGTGCGACACCGACTCCTTGACCGCGTCGGGCACGTGGTCCGCGATCTCGTCGGCGAGCTCCCAAACCCGCGACATCTTCTCGTCGAGCGAGCCGAGCTTGGCGTGGAACACCATCCCCTTCAGCGCGGATGCGCGTTCGGCAAGCGGGACCTTCTGGTCCTGGTCCCAGAAAAACTTGGCGTCGGCGAGGCGCGCACGCAGCACCCGCTCGTTGCCGGCGACGATCGCCCGACCCTTGTCCCGGGTGGTCATGTTGGCGACCAGGCCGAAGCGCGAGGCAAGCGCGCCCTCCGCGTCGAGCAGCGAGAAGTAGCGCTGGTGCGAGCGCATCGAGGCGGTCAGCACCTCCGGCGGCAGTTCGGTGAATTCCTCGTCGATTACGCCGAGATGCACAACCGGCCACTCGACCAGCCCGGCGACCTCGTCGAGGAGCGCCGGGTCGTCCTTAAGGGTCAGGCCCTCGGCCTTGGCGAGCTTCTCGAGGCCCCGTTCGATCTTGGCCCGGCGGTCGCCCGCGTCGAGCACGACCTTGGCCTTGCGCAGTTTCGCCTTGTAGTCGGCGAAGTCCTCGACCTTGAATTCCTTCGGCGCCAGGAACGGATGGCCCTGGGTCTCGTTCGAGAACCTTACGCTTTCGACGACCTTGTAGTCCTTTTGCTCGGGCGAGGGGTCGACGACTTCGACATCGGCGATCCGCAACCCGCCTTCGAGCGGCCTGCCGTCGAAGACGCAGAGGATCGAGCGGATCGGCCTGACCCAGCGGAAGAAAGTGGTGCCCCAACGCATCGATTTGGGCCACGACAGCTTGCCGATCGCCTCGGCCACGAGGGCGGGCAGTATCTCCGCCGTCGCCTCGCCCTTGTTCTCGATCACCGCGTAAAGTACTGCGCCCTTGTCGGTTTCGCGTTCCTCGACCTGGTCGCGGGTGAGACCGACGCTGCCGAGAAATCCCTCGATCGCCTGTGCCGGCGCATCGGCGCGCGGGCCCTTGCGCTCTTCGGTCATGTCCGGCTGCCTCGAAGGCAGGTCGTCGACGACGAGGGCAAGCCGCCGCGGCGTCCAGTAGACCTCGGCCTTGTCGTGATCGAGCCCAACGGCGGTCAGCCCGTCGGTGACCAGGCGCCGCAGGTCCTCGGCCGCGCGCCGCTGCATGCCGGCCGGAATTTCCTCCGACATGATTTCGAGCAGCAGTTCAGCCATCGGCCGGCGCCTCCCCCTGTGAGGCGAGCCAGGCGGCGCAGCAGCTCTTGGTCATCTCGCGGACCCGCAGGATGTAGGCCTGGCGCTCGGTCACGCTGATCACCCCGCGCGCGTCGAGCAGGTTGAAGAGATGGCTCGCCTTCAGCGCCTGGTCGTAGGCCGGCAGCGACAGCCCGGCGGCGACCAGCGACGCGCACTCGCGCTCCACGTCCTCGAAGTGGCGCAGCAGGGCCCCGGTGTCCGCGTGCTCGAAATTATAGGCCGAGAACTCGACCTCGGCCTGATGGAAGACGTCGCCGTACTTCAGGCCGGCGCCGTTGAAGTCGAGGTCGTAGACGTTCTCGACCCCCTGGACGTACATCGCGAGCCGCTCGAGACCGTAGGTCAGCTCGACCGAGACCGGGTCGCAGTCGATGCCGCCGACCTGCTGGAAGTAGGTGAACTGGGTCACCTCCATGCCGTCGCACCAGACCTCCCAACCGAGACCCCAGGCGCCCAGCGTCGGGCTCTCCCAATCGTCCTCGACGAAACGGATGTCGTGCGCCTTCGGATCGATGCCGAGCTTGCGCAGGCTGTCGAGGTAGAGCTCCTGGCTGTTCGCCGGCGACGGCTTGAGGAGCACCTGGTACTGGTAGTAGTGCTGCAGCCGGTTCGGGTTGTCGCCGTAGCGTCCGTCGGTCGGCCGCCGCGAGGGCTGGACGTAGGCCACGTTCCACGGCTTCCGGCCGAGCGCCCTGAGCGTCGTCGCCGGGTGGAAGGTGCCGGCCCCGACCTCCATGTCGTAGGGCTGGAGAATGGCGCAGCCGTGCGCCGCCCAGAACTGCTGGAGCGTCAGGATCAGCGACTGGAAGTCTGTCTTGGGGGCCATCTGCGGGCCATGCCCGGGGGGTTGGTGACGGTTTGAGTGCGGCGCAAAGTAGCCAGCGCCCGGGGGAGGGTCAATACGGGCAATCCGCACGCCCGCAATTGCTTGCCGCCCCTTGCGCCACGTAGATGTCGCAGACCGCGCACTTGACCATCTGGCCGACCTGTTCCTGCTCCGAGTCGGTTTTGCGCGCCGCCTTGAGCCGCGCCTTGCGCTGCTTGTCGAGCCGGGTGACGAACTTGAAGCCGTACCAGACCGCGACCACGATCGCGATCAGAACGAGCAGTTTTCCAAAGCTGAATCCCAACATTGCGGAGACCTTACTGGCGCCCTCCCAGGGGTGCAAGAATTGGGAGGTTCCGCCACACCGAATTGTCATTCCCGGGACAAGCGGGAATCCATGCCTGAGCGTTACCTAGCAGCAGATTTTCGCTATCGGCCGCTCTCAGGCATGGATTCCGGATCGGCGCTTCGCGCCGTCCGGAGTGACGTGTGAAGTGATGGGCCTTACAGTCCGAACCTGCCCCACAACAGGCGGTCCTCGAGTGCGGCGACCGCGTCGTCAACCAAGCCGTCGGGGGCCCAGCCGCCGCGGGCCCGCCCGCCAAAGAGCTGCTGCAGGCGGAAACGTTTCGGGGCGGCGACCAGCCGCAAGCTCACCTTCTCGCCGAACTTCTCGCGCATGATGGTGCGGACGTCGCCGATACCGTCGATCAGGCCCAGCTCCAACGCCCGCCGCCCGGTCCAGAACTCGCCCGAGAACAGCACGTCCTCGTCGGCCTTGAGCCGCGCGCCGCGTCGTTCCCGAACATAGGATTTGAACTGCTCGTGCATATCGTCCTGGATGTCGCGCAGGCGCTCGACCTCCTTCTTCTTCTCCACCTGGAAGGCGTCGAGCAGCATTTTCTTGTCGCCGGCGGTGTGGACCCGGCGCTCGACGCCGAAGCGCTCGAGCAAGGCCGGGAACCCGAACCCTGCCGAGACGACACCGATCGAGCCGACGATCGAGGCGCCGTTGGCGTAGATCTCGTCCGCCGCGCAAGCGAGCCAGTACCCGCCCGAGGCGGCGACGTCCTCGCAAAAGGCGAATATCGGCAGCTCCTTTTCCTCCGCCAGCGCCCGGATGCGCCCCGCGATCAGCGCCGACTGCACCGGCGCGCCGCCCGGCGAGTTGACCGCCAGCGCCACCGCCTTGAGCCGCGGCAGCTTGAAGGCGCGATCGATCGGCCCGGCGAGCTCGGTCATGTTGATGGCGCCGCGCCGGGCCATGCCGATCTGGCTGATGATCCCGCTCATGCGCAGCACGGCGACGGTCGGCGCGCCTTCGATTCGGGCCGCCAGCTTCTCGCCGATCACCGGGATTCGGCGCACGATCTCGCCGGTTGCGCTGTCTTCGCTCATGCTCGGGTTGTACGGGTTTCCGAATGCGTTGCCAAGGCGACCGGGATTAGAGCTGCAGGGCCTCGGCGTCGCGCAGCACCGCTTCCGCCGCCCTTGTGTAGCCGCTGCCCTCGCGGTGGAGCACCAGTCCCGGCGCTAACCGGAGCGGCGTCACCACCGCCTTGCGGGCGCGCACCAGGACGCGCTTCGCCGGCTGGCCCTCGCGCGGCCAAAGCGGGAAGACGACGATCCCGCCGGCGCGCCCGTGCAACAGCGCCAGCACCTCGTCGAGCCGGTCGGCCCGGTGGATCATCGTGACGCTGCCCTTGGGCCGGACCATCGCCAAGCAGAAATCGAGCCAGGCAGCGAGATCGGCCGCGCCCTCGACATTGGCCGCCGCCTTCGCGGAATCGGGTGGGACGTCC